>JBIOIE010000082.1:0-6920 GCA_044449605.1 Candidatus Limnocylindrales bacterium
CGCCAGGGGAGGGCACCCGGCCGCTTGGCGACCGCGTCAAGGATACGCTCTTCGGCGTGCTCGAGGCCGGCCGCCTCGCCCCCTGGCCGGCGCCCTTCCTCGACCTGTTCGCCGGCAGCGGCGCGGCCGGCATCGAGGCGCTCAGCCGCGGGGCGCCGCGAGCGACCTTCGTCGAGCGCGACCGGCGGGCGGTCACGGTCATCGCTGCGAACCTGGCTCGCGCCCGGCTGACCGAGCGGGCCACGATCGTCACCGGCGATGCCATCGCCTTCCTCGAGCCGCCGCCCGGGGCCGGGCTGGCGGGGTTCGGGGCCGTCCTGGTCGATCCGCCCTACGGCGACGCTACACTGCTCCTCGCGCTCGAACGGCTCGCGGAGCCGGAGGCGTGCTGGTTGGCGGAGTCGGCCGTGGTCGTCGCCAAGCACTTCTGGCGCGATGCGCCGCCCGAGCGGATCGGCGCCCTCGAGGCGACGCGCGCCCGCCGTTTCGGCGAAACGGCCCTGACCTTCTACACGCGCGGCGGACGGCCGTGAGCGCGGCAGTCTACCCCGGCTCCTTCGACCCGGTGACCTACGGCCACCTCGACGTCATCGGCCGCGCGGCGGGCATCTTCGAACGCGTCGTCGTGGGCGTCCTGGCCAACCCCCGCAAGGCGCCCCTCTTGACGACCGCGGAGCGGCTGGCGATCCTGCGCGCGGCGATCGACGAGACCCTCGGGGCGGCCGCGAGCCGGATCGAGGTTGGGGCCTTCGAGGGCCTGACCGTCGATTTCGCCCGGGGTGCCCACGCCGGCTTCATCGTCCGCGGACTGCGGGCCGTCTCCGACTTCGAGTCCGAGATGCAGATGGCGCACACCAACCGCAAGCTGGCGCCCGAGGTCGACACGGTCTTCTTCATGACCGCCCTCGAGCACGCCTACCTCAGCTCGACGCTGGTCAAGGAGATCGCTCTGCTGGGTGGCGACGTGAGCGCGATGATCCCGCCGGCGGCGCTCCGGAGCTTGGGCGACCGCGAGGCGGTGGGCTAGAATGGCGCCTCAGACCACCTGAGGAGGATGTCCCCATCGATATCGTGTTCCTCGTCGAGCAACTCGAGCGCCGGGTTGCCGACGGACGGAAGGTGCCGCTCTCGAACAACGTGGTCATCGATGGACCGGCGGCCCTCGACCTCATCGACCAGCTGCGCGTTTCCGTGCCCGAAGAGGTCCGCCAGGCGAAGCGGACCAACGCGGACGCCGAGCGCATCCTGGAGAAGGCCCAGGACGAAGCGGACGATATCGTCGCCCGGGCCCAGGAGCAGGCCGCCTTCCTCATCGAGGAGCGCGAGCTGACCCGTGCCGCCGAGGTCCGCAGCGAGGAGATCATCGCCGAGGCGCACGGCCAGGCCGACGAGATCCGACACGGCGCGGAGGAGTACGCAGCCAGCGTCCTGGTCAAGCTCGAGGGCGAAGTGGTGCACGTCCTGCAGGCCATCCGGCGGGGCATCGCGATGCTCGACGAACGGACCACGACGGAACACGATGACGGCGCCCTGACCGAAGACGAGGCCGGGGCGGCCCCGTCGCATGCTCAGCTATAACGTCGCGGGGCTGCTGCGCTCGGCGCCCGGCACCGCCCGTCGCTACGCCGTCCATGAGGCGGCCTTCGACATCGCCGAAGATCTGCGCCTGGCCGCCCCGATCGACGGCGAGGTGCGCCTCTCCCACACGGGCCGGAGCATCCTGGCCCGGGCCGATCTGACCACCGCCCTCGATGAGCACTGCGCGCGCTGCCTGGTGGCCATCGCGGCGCCGATCAGCGTCTACCTCGAGGAGGAGGCCCTGCCCTCGATCGACGTGGAGACCGGCCAGCCGGTCGACGCGTCCGCCGAGCCCGACGCGCTGCGCCTGGACGACCACCACGAGTTGGACCTCGCCCAGCCCGTCCGCGAGGCGATCTCACTGGCCGAGCCGATCGCCCCGCTCTGCCGGCCCGACTGCCGCGGCCTGTGCGCGACCTGCGGGGTCGACCTCAACGAGTCCCCCGACCACGACCACGGCGCTGCGGCCGTGGATCCACGCCTGGCCCTGCTCGCCGAGTGGCGGGCCTCGGGCGACGGCGACTGACCGGCTCCCGCCGACCACCACGAAGGAGAACGATCCATGGGTGTCCCGAAGCGACGCGTGTCGCATGCGCGACAGGGCGACCGTCGCGCCCATCACGCCCTCGTCACGGCCGACCTCGAGCCGTGCCCGCACTGCAAGGAGATGAAGCAGGTCCACCACGCCTGCCCGAACTGCGGCTGGTACGGCGGCCGCGAGACCGTCCGCATCAAGCCTCCGGCCGAGCCGCAGCAGCCCGCCTAGGGCGGCAGGGCGAGCCGAGGAGCGACCCATGGACGTCGCGACCGTGCGGTCAGGCTACGAGGGCGATCGGCCGATGGTCGCCCGCGTGGCGGTCGATGCCATGGGCGGCGATCACGCCCCGGAAGAGGTCGTCATCGGGGCCCTCGACTGGGCCCGCGCTCACGGCGACACCGAGCTGTTCCTCGTCGGCGACGAGGCGCGCATCCGCAAGCACATCGAGGGGGCGCTACCGGCCACGGTGACGATCGTCCCGGCCAGCGACTCGGTGGGCATGGACGAGCACCCGGCCGCGGCCGTTCGACGGAAGCGCGACGCGAGCATCAACGTCTGCATGCGCCTCGTGCGCGACGGCCGGGCGGACGCGGTCATGTCCGCCGGCCACACGGGCGCCGGGGTCGCCGCGGCCATCCTCGGCCTGGGCCGGCTGCCCGGCGTGGACCGGCCCGCGCTGGCCGTGCAGCTGGTCACCGAGAAGGGCCCCTTCGTGCTCCTCGACATCGGCGCCACGACCGACTCGACCGGCCACAACCTGGCCCAGTACGCGCGCATGGGCGCCATCTACTCCGAACAGGTGCTCGGCGTCGCCGACCCGACCGTGGCCCTCCTGTCGATCGGCGAGGAGGGCGGCAAGGGCGAGCAGCGGGTCCAGGACGCGACTGCCCTCATCGAGGCCAGCGACCTGCACTTCGTCGGTAACGTCGAGGGCAAGGACCTCGTCGCCCATCTCGCCGATGTCGTCGTCTGCGATGCATCGGTGGGCAACGTGACCATCAAGTTCTTCGAGGGCCTCTCGAGCTTCATCTTCAAGCTCCTGCGCGACGAGTTCCGGCGCCCGCCCTGGGGCCCCCTTGGCTACCTCCTGATGCGTGGCGGCGTCGACAGGATCCGGGACAAGTTCGACTACGAGCGGCTGGGCGGGGCGCCGCTGCTCGGCGTCCGGGGCATGGTCCTCATCACCCACGGCCGCGCCAAGCGGCGGATGATCGGCTACGCGGTCGGCGTCGCCGCGGTCGCCGCGCGGGCCCGGATCCCGGAGCGGATCGCGGCCGCGCTGCAGGTCGACGAAGCAGCCCTGGATGCGGCCGGCGCGACCGTGGTCGTGGTCCAGCCCGTCGCCGGGGCATGAGCGCGGCGTCGCCCGCCGAACGCGAGCCCCTGGCCGTCCGGCGCCAGGTCATCGCCGCGACGGCGGAGGCCGCGGCCCGCGCCGTGCCGGGGGTCGTTCGCGTCGGCCGGGGAGGCTCGCGGCTCCTCGCCCGCCTGGCCGGCCGGCCGGTCGTCGCCCGCATCGCCGCCGGCCGCGTCGAGATCCGGCTGTGGCTGGTGGTCGCCGACGACGAGTCCTTCGCCGAGGTCTGCGCGCGGGCCCGCTCGGGCATCCGGCTGGCCGTCGAGCGACAGCTCGGCCTGGACCTCGGCAGCGTCACCGTCTTCGTCGATGGCGTCGCGGTCTGAGGGCGCGCCCGGGCCGCGCGGTCGCGTGCTCCCCCGCGTCTCTCGGCACGCGGCCGAACGTGAAGCCCGGCGCCTGGCCCTCAGCGCGGTCTTCGAGGCCGAGTTCGGCATGCGCACGGCCGCCGCGGCCCTCGAACGGGCGCTCGGGGAGGGCGGCGATGAGCCCGCCAGCGCCGAGCACGCTCGGGCCATCGTCATGGCGGTCACCCGTCATCGCGAGGACATCGACCTCCGGATCGAGCGCCTGGCGCCCGCCTACCCGGTCGTCGGACTGGCCCGGATCGACCGCGCATTGTTGCGTTCGGCCCTCGGCGAGGTGCTACACTGCCCGGCGACGCCGGTCCGGGTCGCCATCTCCGAATGGGTCGAGCTCGCTCGAACCTACAGCGGCGAACCTGCCCGGCGGCTCCTGAACGGTGTCCTTGGTCGAGTGGCGACCGAGATGGCGGAGACGGCTCGGGAGTCGTGATCCGACGAAGACGGCTGCGGCGACCGCCGCGTCTGGAGGGAGTGACTGGTGGCGTCGACCTACGACCGGCTCAAGAAGATCGTCGTCGAGCAACTTGGGGTCGACGAGGAGGACGTCAAGCCGGAGGCCTCGTTCGTCGACGACTTGAACGCCGACTCCCTCGATCTCGTCGAGCTGATCATGAGCCTCGAGGAGGAGTTCGGGACCGAGATCTCCGACGAGGACGCGGAGAAGATCCGCACCGTCGGTGACGCGGCCGAGTACATCGACGAGCACACCTCCCAGTAGCGATCCGGAGGCCCTTTCGGCCGCCGCGCGTCTCGCCGAACGGCTGACCCTGCCCATCCGCGACCTCGGGCTCCTGGCCCAGGCGCTGGTCCACAGCAGCTATCCGAACGAACACCCCGACTCGCCCTCGGCCTCCAACGAGCGGCTGGAGTTCCTGGGCGATGCGGTCGTCTCCCTGATCGTGTCCGAGGCCCTCTTCGCCCGCCACCCGGACGAGGACGAAGGGGGCCTCACCAGCCGTCGGGCGGCGATCGTCTCGACGGTCGGCCTGGCGGCCATCGCCCGGCGGATGGGCCTGGGCGACCACCTCGTGCTCGGCCTGGGGGCCGATCGAGCCAATGAGCGCGAGCGCCCCTCCCTGCTCGCCGCGGCCGTCGAGGCCATCGCCGGGGCGATCTTCCTGGATAGCGGGCTGGCTGCCGCCCGTGACTGGATCCTGGCCATCGCCGCGCCGGAGTTCGATGCGCCCATCTCCGCGTCGGGCCTCGTGTCGCCCAAGAGCCGTCTCCAGGAGCTGAGCCACGCCCGCGCCGGCGAGGCGCCGGCCTATCGGATCGTCAGCGCCGAGGGCCCGGACCACGCCAAGCACTACGTCGTCGAGGCGCTGGTGGGCGGCCAGGTGGTGGGTCGCGGCGAGGGCGCCAACCGGCGCGAGGCGGAGACGGCCGCGGCGGCCGCGGCGCTGGGCGCCCTGTCCGAGGAAGGTCGGTGACGGCCCGGGCGCGCCTGCGGGCCCTCCGGCTGGTCGGCTTCAAGTCCTTCGCCGAACGGACGACGCTCGAGTTCGGTCCCGGCATCAGCGCCGTCGTCGGCCCCAACGGGAGCGGCAAGAGCAACCTCGCCGATGCGCTCCGCTGGGCGCTCGGCGAGCAGGGGCGGTCGCTGCGCACGCGTCGCTCGGAGGACGTCATCTTCGCGGGCTCGGCCAAGCGCCACGCGACGGGGATGGCCGATGTCAGCCTGCTCATCGACAACGAGGATCGCCTGCTGCCGGTCGACTACGCCGAGGTCGACCTGGGCCGGCGGCTGTACCGCTCGGGCGAGAACGAGTACCTGCTCAACCGGCAGAGCGTCCGGCTGCGCGACCTGGTCGACCTCCTGGACGCCGGCAACCTCGCCGACAATGCCTTCCTGTTCATCGGCCAGGGCATGGTCGACCAGGCCCTCTCGCTGCGGCCTGAGGAGCGGCGCCCGCTCTTCGAGGAGGCCGCCGGCGTGCGGCGTCATGAACGCCGCAAGCGCCAGGCGGAGGATCGCCTGGCAGAGGCCGAGGCGAACCTCGCCCGTGTCCTCGACATCCTGGCCGAGTTACGGCCGCAAGCTCGCCGCCTGGCCGCCCAGGCCGAGCAGCAGTCCGCCCGTCGCGACGCGGCGGCCGAGTTGGCGGCCGCGCTCCTGGCCGTGGCGCGGGCACGCTGGTCGGTGGCGGCCACGGAGATCGAGGTGGCCCACCAGACGCTGAGCACCGCGCGCCGGGCGGCCGACGCGGCCCTGCGCGGGCTGACCGCGGCCGAGGAAGGGGCCACGGCCCTGGCCCGGGCGCTGGCCGATGGGGCGGACGCCGCGCGCGCGGCGCGGGCCGAGTTGGACACCCAGCGCGGGCGCGTCACCGAGGCACGCCTGGCCGAGGGCCGCACGGCCGCGGAAGCCAACCTCGCCGAGCGCGAGATCCGTCGTCTGGAGGCCGAGCGGGCGGGCCTGGTGGCCCGCATCGCCGCGTCGCGCCGGACCCTGAGCACGCCGCTGCCGGCCGCGGACGACGCTGCCAACGTGGCCCTGGCCGAGGTCGAGGCCGCGCTCGCCGCGGCGCTCGCCGAACTGGCCCGCGTCAAGGGTGCAGGTGCGGCCAGCGAATCCGAGGCGTCGTTGCGCCGGGCGCGTGCCGCTCGCGAAGCGGAATCCGAGACGTTGCAGCGCCGTGCGGACGAGGCCGCCCGGCAAGCCGCGGAGACCAGTCGGGCCCTGGAGGCCGCGCGCGCCACGGAGGCCCGGGTCGGAGGGACGCTCGAGGCCGCCGCCGCGGGCCTGGCCGCGGCCGGCGTGGCCGAACGGAGCGCCCTCGCGGCGGTCGAGCCGGCGCGCGCGGGGTTCGAGGTCGCCGCCGCGCGGCGGGTCTCGCTGGCCGGGCGGGCGGCCGCCGCGGAGAGCCGACTCGAGGCGGCCCGGGGAAGGCTCGAGGGGCTGGAGGTGCTCCTGGCGGCCGGCACCGAGAGCACGATCAGCGTCGCCGCCCGGCGACGGGGCGGTCGGTCGCTCGGCGAAGGGCTGGACGTGGAGCCGGACCTGCGCGCGGCGGTCGAGGCGATCATCGGCGATCTGATGCGTGCGGCCGGGGTGGCCAGCCGCCAGCTCCTGGCCCTGCGC
>JBIOIE010000083.1:0-6910 GCA_044449605.1 Candidatus Limnocylindrales bacterium
CGTGTTGGCGCCCGACATCAGCGGCGTGTGGAGCGTCGCCGGCACCTTGCTGATGACCTCGAACCCGACCAGGATGGCCAGGGCGAAGATGGCCAGGGCGTTGAGCAGATCGGGGTTCATGCTGCGACTCCGTCGGCGGGCGGCGCCGGTTCCAGCAACCTGCGGGTGGCCTCCTGGACGACGGCGCCGCCGTTGGTGATGACGGTCGCCGCGGAGATCTCGTCGCCGAAGTCGAGCTTGATGGCCCCCTCGGCGGCCAGGTGGCGGACCAGCTCGTAGACGTTGCGGGCGTAGAAGGCGCTCGACCCGGCCGGCATCGTGGAGGGCAGGTTGTCGGGCGCGATGACGGTCACGCCGTTGCCGGTCACGATCGTCTCTCCGACCTTCGACACCTCGACGTTGCCGCCCAGGGCGCTGGCGGCCATGTCGACGATGACCGAGCCGCTCTTCATGCCCGCCACGGCCGCCGCGGTGACCAGCAGCGGTGGCCGCCGGCCAGGAACCTGGGCGGTCGTGATGATGACGTCCATCGTCGCGATATGGCCGTTCAACTCGTCCTGCTGGGCCTTCTGCTCCTCGGGCGTCAGCGCCCGCGCGTAGCCGCCCTCGCCGGAGGCGTCGGCGACCGACTTGAGGACGATGAACGTGGCGCCCAGCGACTCGGCCTGCTCCTTCGTCTCCTTGCGCACGTCGTAGGCCTTGACGACGGCGCCCAGCCGACGGGCGGTCCCGATGGCCTGGAGACCGGCCACGCCGATGCCCAGGATCAGCACGTTGGCGGGCTTGGCCGTGCCCGCCGCCGTGGTCAGCAGCGGGAAGTAGCGGCCGTAGGCGTTGGCCGCGATGAGCACGGCCTTGTAGCCGCCGACGTTGGCCTGCGAGCTGAGTGCGTCCATGCCCTGGGCGCTGCTCAGCGTTCGCGGCAGGGCATCGAGGCTGATGGCCGTCACCCCGCGCTCGGCGAGGGCCTTCGCCGTCTGGGGATCGATGAGCGGCGCCAGCAGGCCGATGACGATCTGGTCCGGGCGCAGGCGCTCGATCTCGGCGCCGGCGGGCTTCTGGACGCGCAGGATGACGTCAGCCCGGGCGTAGAGTTCGGCGCTCGGGACGACCGTCACGCCGGCCTCGGCGAAGGCGGCATCGGGGATCACCGCCCCGTCGCCGGCGCCCGCCTCGGCGAGGACCTCGAACCCGAGCGCGATGTAGCGCGCGACCAACTCGGGCACGAGGGCGACGCGTCGTTCTCCGGGCGCCGTCTCGCGCGCGACTCCGACCTTCATGGGCGCAGACCTTCGTGTGGGGGATGTTCGGGCGGGACCGCGCAGAAGGATACCCGTTCGCGGTCCCGTCTCCGAGCGACTGCCACAGCAGCCGGCCATCATAGTGCCATGAGAGTGCTATGATGATCCACATGAAGACCGTGACCGCCCTCGACGTTCGGAAGCACTTCGGCCAGCTGCTCGACGAAGCTCAGCGCGGGGAGCGCATCGTCATCGAGCGAGCAGGGCAACCGATCGCGGCGCTCGTGCCGCTGAGCGACCTGGCCGCTGTCGATCCGGCACAGAAGAGAGCCCGGCAGCTCGCGGCGAACGAGGAGATGCGACGGCTGGCTCGTGAGATGGCCGCAGAGCCTGGCCGGCAGCCGTTCGACGCCGTCGAGTTCATCCGTCGGGACCGAGACGGCCGTGCGGCGCACATCATGGACGTGATCGCGCAGTCGAAGAGGCAGCGGTGACGTTCCTCGCAACGCCCGCTCCGATCGTCGTCGATGCCTCGATCGCCGTCGAACAGATCTTGGAGGAGGCGCCGCGAGGCAAGGCCTCGTGGGATGGTTGGGTCACCGCGCAGCGGACCAGGCTCGTGCCGTCGCACTTCTGGCCTGAGGTCGCGAATGCATTGCTAGTCGGGAACCGGATCGAGCCCGACAGGGTCCGCCAGGAGGTCGGCCTCCTTGGGGCGGCAGGTATCGAAAGCGTCCCGCCGCATGAGCGCAGGCTCCTCGAGGCGATCGACTTGGCATCGCAATACCGCCTGACCATCTATGACGCCCTGTACCTCCAGCTTGCCCTGGAGACCGATGCGTCGCTCGGCACACTCGACAGTGCGCTGCGCCGGGCTGCCGAAGCCGAGGGCATCGAGGTCGAGACCCTCGACTAGACTCCACCCATGGCTCATCCGCAGTTCGAAGCGGTCAACCTCATCAGCGACCCGATCCACGGCTACATCGAGCTGACCAAGCGCCTCACCCGGGAGCAGACCGAGCGGGCCGGCCTGGCACCCGAGTCGGTCGCCGAGGAGGACCTCCTCGACAGCCCCTGGCTCCAGCGGCTGCGCCGCATCAGCCAGCTCCAGAGCGCGCGCTGGGTCTTCCCGACCGCCGAACACAGCCGCTTCACCCACAGCCTCGGGGTCATGCACGAGGCGGGTCTCTGGGGACGCGCGCTCTACCCGACCCTGCGCGAATCGCTCCTGGCGGACACGCTCGCCGAGGGCGACGCGTCGGAGGACCCCATCCCGACCGAGGCGCTCGTGGTCGAGACGCTGCGCGTGGCCGGCCTCGTCCACGATGTCGGCCACGGGCCGTTCGCCCACTTCTACGACGAGCACGTCCTGCACCGCTTCCCGGCCCCGCCCCACCCCAGCCGCGACCCGGCCAAGCGGCTCTCCCACGAGGACCTCGGCAAGGCCATCATCGAGCGCGAGTTGGCCCCGCTCGTGGCCGGCCTGCGCCGGGCGCCCTCGATCGAGGCCTCCCGGGCAGCTTTCGCCGAGGGCGAGGCGATCGAGCCCCGCTGGATCGGCTTCCTCATCTCCAAGCCGCCCCTCGCGGACCCGACGATGCCCCTCTGGGTGCGCCGGCTGCAGCCGCTCTTCAGCGGCATCTTCACGGTCGACAACCTCGACTACGTTCGCCGCGACGCCTACATGACCGGCGTCTCGAACGGGCCGGTGGATGCCGAGCGGCTGCGCCGCTACGCCTTCATGAGCCCGCGCGGCCTCACGCTCTACGAGCCGGCGCTGGGCGCCCTCGAGCAGTTCCTCATGGCCCGCCTGTTCATGTACAACACCGTCTACTTCCACCGCACGGTGCGGGCCATCGACCTCGACCTTGCGGAGGTCTTCGCGCCGAGCATCCGGGCCATCGTGGGCGACGCCAACCCGCTCGACGACCTCTCGACGTACGTGACCCTGGAGGAGTACGCCCTCCTCCACCAGGCCTCGTTGTGGGCCGCCGGCGAGTCGCTGGCAAACGACCCCGCGCCCGGCTCGGGCACCGTCACCCCGACCGTCGGCCGCCTCTGGCGGGGCATCCTCCTGCGCCACCCGACCTGGCGGGCGGTGGCTGAGGTGCGCCGCGATTCGCGCTCCGGTGGGACGCGCGCGGAGCTCGAGGCGGCCCTCGTGGCCGGTGCCGCCGAGGCCGTCGGCCACGAGCTGCGCCTGGACTTGGCCGAGGCCGACGCCCGGCCCCAAAACCCCCTCTCGGCCCACGGCAGCCTGATCATCGCCCGGCGCGACGGGACCCTGGACCCGGCGCTCCTCGAGGACCTCCTGGGGCGCCTGCCTGCCGTCGTCGTCACCGGCCGGGCCTACGTCCGCTCGGCCTCCCCCGTCCCGGTCGGGGATCCGGCATGATCGCCGACCCGGCGACCGGGTCCGCCTACCTCCACGCGCTTCGCGAGGCGCTGCCGGGGTTGCGTCTCCTGACCGAGCGCACGGAGACCGAGGGCTTCCGCTTCGACGAGACCGAGTACACCCACCCCGGCTGGCCGCTGGCCGTGGCCTTCCCGGCCTCGACGGCGGAAGTGGCCACGATCGTCCGCCTCGCGGCCGCGCACCGCGTGCCGATCGTGCCCCGCGGCGCGGGCTCGGGCCTCTCCGGCGGTGCCCTGGCGGTCGAGGGGGGCCTGACCCTGGTCATGACCGGCATGGCCGCCATCCTCGAGATCGACATGGCCAACCTCGTGGCCGTCGTCCAGCCGGGCGTCATCAACGCCGACCTGGGCAAGGCCGCGGCCGAACGCGGCCTCTTCTACGCGCCCGACCCGGCCAGCTACGAGACCTGCACGATCGGCGGCAACCTGGCCGAGAACTCGGGCGGCCTGCGCTGCGTGAAGTACGGCGTCACGCGCGACGCGGTGCTGGGCCTGGAGGTCGTGCTCGCCGATGGTGCGGTCATCCGCACGGGTGGCCGCAACGTCAAGGACGTGGCCGGCTACGACCTGACCCACCTCTTCGTCGGTTCGGAAGGGACGCTGGGGATCATCACCGAGGCGATCCTGCGCCTGCGGCCGGCGCCGGCCCCGAAGCTGACCCTGCTGGCCTTCTTCGAGACCGTCCGGGCGGCCGGCGAGGCCGTCGGCCGGATCACCGCGGCAGGCATCGTGCCGGTCACCCTCGAGCTGATGGACCGGTTCACGATCCGGGCCGTCGACGACGCCCAGCATCTCGGCCTCGACCGCGACGCTGGGGCGATGCTGATGATCGAGTCGGACGCCGGCGGCGCGGCGGGCGAGGACGAGATGGACCGGGCCGAAGCGGCCTGCACCGCGGCGGGCGCCTCGTCGCTGGTGCGCGCCGCGGACCCGACCGAAGCGGACTGGCTGCGCGAGGCCCGGCGCAAGGCGCACTGGTCGCTCGAACGCGCCGGCGTCGCGCGCATGGACGACGTGGGCGTGCCCCGCAGCCGCATCCCCGAGATGCTCGAGGCCATCGAGCGCATCAGCTCCGAGCACGGCCTGCCCGTCGGCGTCTTCGGCCACGCGGGGGACGGCAACCTCCACCCCACCTTCGTCACCGACCGCGAGGACCCCAGCGCCGAGGGCCGCATCAACGCGGCCCGGGGCAGGATCTACGAGGCGGCCATCGCCCTCGGCGGCACGATCACCGGCGAGCACGGCACGGGCACCGCCAAGCGCGACTGGCTGGAGGCCCAGCGGGGGCCGGATGCGATGCGGGTGATGCGGGCCATGAAGGCCGCCCTCGACCCGCTCGGCATCCTCAATCCGGGGAAGGTCCTGTAAGGGCGTTCCGGCGGGTCCGGCGGTCGTGACAGGGTAGGTGTCACGACCGGCTCGCAGGATCGGGCCATGAACGACCACGCCGAGGTGCTCGCCGCCATCGCCTCCGCCGGCATCCTCTTCGTCGCCATCGTCGTGCCCGTGATCGTCCTGCTGATCGGCCTTGGCGCCCTGGGCCTCGGGCTGGCCGCGCGGCTGGCGGAGCCTCGTCACGCCCGGGGACGGGAGGTGCACAATCGGCGCTGACCCAGATGCGCTCGCCACGCCCCAGGGGGGATCGCCAGACCCGATGAACGGCTGATGCACCGGCACGAGGACGGCACGCTCGTCGTCAGCGCCACCGACCTCGTCGGCTTCCTCGCCTGCGATCACCTGGCCACCCTCGAGTTGGGACGCGCCGACGGCCTCTGGGAGAAGCCGCCGCGGCGTACGGACCCGGAGCTGGAGCTGCTCCAGGAGCACGGCGACGCCTTCGAGCACGCCTTCCTCGAGCGGCGACGAGATGCCGGCGCGTCGATCGCCGCGTTCGAGCGGCCGGAGAACACCCTTGCCGCGCTGCGGGCCGCGGAGTCGGCGACGGTCGAGGCCATGCGTCGCGGCGTCGACGTCATCTACCAGGCCACCTTCTTCGACGGCCGTTGGCTGGGCTACGCCGACTTCCTGCTCCGCGTCGAACGGCCCAGCCCGGCCTTCGGCGCCTGGAGCTACGAAGTCGCGGACACGAAGCTGGCGCGCGCCGTGAAGGGCGGGGCGCTGCTCCAGGTGTGCGTCTACGCGGATCGCCTGGCCCAGCTCCAGGGGGTGGCACCGGAGACGGTCCACGTCGTGACCGGCGACGGCGAGACGCACTCGATGCGCCTCGAGGACTACGCCGCCTTCTACCGCACGGTCAAGCGGCGCTTCGAGCGGGAGGTCTTCGGCGACGAGACGGCGCCGCGGCGCGACCCGCGCACGGCGGACACCTACCCGGACCCCGTCGACCACTGCCGGGTCTGCACCTGGTTCCCGACCTGCATGGACCGGCGCCGGGCGGACGACCACCTCTCGATCGTGGCCGGCATGACCCGGGCCTACACCGAGCGCCTGACCAGCGCCGGCGTGCCCACGATGCGGGCGCTGGCGGCGCTGCCCCGCGAGCAGCACGTCCCCGAGATGAACGACCGGCCCCTCGGCCGTGTCCGCGAGCAGGCCCGGCTTCAGGTCAGCGGCGCGGACACCCACCAGCTGATCTACGAGCTGATCGAGCCGCTGCCCGACGAGCCCGGCAAGGGCCTGGCCCTGCTGCCCGAGCCCTCCCCGCTGGACGTCTTCTTCGACATCGAGGCCGACCCCTGGGCCCTCGACGATGGCCTCGAGTACCTCCTCGGCGTCGCGACCGTCGACGGCGCCGAGCCCGACTACCGGCCGATCTGGGGCCACGACCGCGCCGGCGAGAAGGCGGCCTTCGAGGCCTTCATCGACCTTGTCATCGAGCGCCTCGCGCGCGACCCGACGATGCACGTTTACCACTACGCCGGCTATGAGTCGGGCGCCATCAAGCGGCTGATGCAGCGCCACGCCACCCGCGAGGACGAGGTCGACCGGCTGCTCCGTGGCCAGGTCCTGGTCGACCTCTTCCAGGTCGTGCGCCAGGGTGTCCGCGCCTCCGTCGAGTCCTATTCGCTGAAGCGGATCGAGAAGTTCTACCTGCCCGCGCGCGAGGGGCCGATCACCGAGGCCGGCTTCAGCGTCGTCGAGTACGAGACCTGGCTCCGTGACCGGGACCCCCACCATCTCGCCGACTTGGCCGACTACAACCGCGACGACTGCCTCTCGACCTGGCGGCTGCGCGGCTGGCTGGAGGAGCGACGGACCGAAGGGCTCGCGCGCGGCTGGGACCTGCCGCGTCC
>JBIOIE010000084.1:0-6905 GCA_044449605.1 Candidatus Limnocylindrales bacterium
GGCTCGACGACCTTATGGCCATGAAGCGCGCGGCCGGGCGGCCCAAGGACCGCATCGAGCTGGAGGTCCTGGGCGCGCTGCGCGAGGAGATCGACCGGCGCGGCTGATCCGTTCCCGCGGTCAGCCCAGCCGCGCCGCCGGTCAGCCCAGCCGCGCTGGGAAGAGCCGACTCCCGTTGACGCTGATCCAGAGGAGCGCCGGGGTCTCGGGCATCGAGCGGTCCCGTTCCGCGAGGGCTCGCAGCCAGGCCGCTCCGGAGCCAGGGAAGCGGGCCTTGAAGAGCGCGCGATGGTCCCTGACGAGCGGGCGGTTCGTGTGCGTCGCGCGCATGACCCAGACGCCCGAGGTGCGGAGGGCGGTCGCGTCCGTGCCCGGCGGGGCCAGAGCGATGGCGCGTGCCTCGACGCTCGCGAGGCGCCGGTCCCAGCTCCGGAATGCCTCGCCGGCGTCCTCCATCCAGTCGAAGACCTCGATCAGCGCGAGCTCCGGGCGGCGCGTCAAGACCAGGTCGACGGCCCGCGACCGCCCCGGGTCGAGGTCGATGGCCCGCTCCGGGTGCGCCTGCCAGCCACCCAGCGAGGCCGTGCGGACGATCAGCTCCTGGGCCCGGAGGTGGACGGCGTCGCGGGGCTGGTCTGCAGCCGTGGCGCGCTCGAGGTATGCGCGCAGGTCGCTGTTCGCGGCACGGGCGACGCGCGTCCACTCAAGCACCGTCGCGTCCGCGCCGTGACCCCGCTCAAGCTTGCTGACTAAGGAGCGAGAAAGTCCGGCCGTCGATGCCACCTTCGCCTGCGTCGCCCGACTCGTTCGTCGGGCATCGCGGAGCGCCCGCGCGAGGTACGTGGCGATCTCGTTCGCGCGCCGATCCGCGGCCGCCTGGGTCGGCGTCCGGCGGCTTCGAGCCTGGATGCGTGTCGACATGTCACCTGAAGTGTCACCGGACACGCTTATCTCGCCCTTGCCGCGATTGCGGAACCGGATCGCGGCCGAAACACAACGGTTTGCCACCTGAGGTGACATCGCGGACGCTGAGAGCCCGCGCTTGGCTCGTCGAAGGCCGCATCTGGATGTTCTGGCGTCTGGTGCCACCTGAGGTGACATCGAGGGCGCGAGGGCGCCTGGACGCCGAGGGCGCCTGGACGCCTAGTGCCGCACGCGCCCGGACGCCTGGACGCCTAGTGCCGCACGCGCCCGGACGCCTGGACGCCTGGCGCCGCGCGTTCACAGCCCCGGCAGCCTAGCGCCGCGCGCGTTCACAGCCCCGGCAGCCACGCGCGCGCGCGCCCGGACGCCTGGACGCCTGGAAGCCTGGCGCCGCGCACCCGGCCCCGGCAGCCTGCTCCCGATCCGGCCACGCTTCGGGAAATGCCACTGCCCCGTGCGATAATCGGAGAGCGAGGGCGGACCGGTCGACTCGAACGGGCGAGGACCCCGGGGCAAGGATGACCGTCAGCCGGCACGCGGCACACCGGAGCTACGGAACGCCATGAGCGTCGAAACATCGACCTGGACGACGAAGAAGGGCCTGGCCCAGATGCTGAAGGGCGGCGTCATCATGGACGTCGTCACGTCCGATCAGGCCAGGATCGCCGAGGACGCGGGAGCGGTCGCGGTGATGGCCCTGGAGCGCGTGCCCGCGGATATCAGGGCGGCAGGCGGCGTCGCGCGCATGAGCGACCCGCAGCTCATCGAGGGGATCATGGCCGCCGTGACCATCCCGGTCATGGCCAAGGCGCGCATCGGCCACTTCGTCGAGGCCCAGGTGCTCGAGGCGCTCGGCGTCGACTACATCGACGAGTCGGAGGTCCTCACCCCGGCCGACGAGACGAACCACATCGACAAACACGCCTTCAAGGTGCCCTTCGTGTGCGGCTGCCGGAACCTCGGTGAGGCGCTCCGGCGCATCAACGAGGGCGCCGCCATGATGCGTACGAAGGGCGAGGCCGGGACCGGCAACATCGTCGAGGCCGTCCGCCAGCTGCGCGACGTGCTGGCCGCGATCCGGCGCCTCCACGGGATGCGCGAGGACGAGCTGTTCGTCGCCGCCAAGGACCTCCAGGCGCCCTACGAGCTGGTCAGGGACGTCGCCAGGAACGGGCGGTTGCCGGTCGTGAACTTCGTGGCCGGGGGCATCTCGACGCCGTCCGATGCGGCCCTCGTGATGCAGCTCGGCGCCGAGGGCGTCTTCGTCGGCTCGGGCATCTTCAAGAGCGAGGACCCCGCCCGGATGGCCAACGCGATCGTCCAGGCCACGACCCATTTCGACGACCCCAAGATCATCGCCGAGGTTTCCAAGGGCCTCGGGAGCCCGATGCGCGGGCTCGAGATCGCCGCCATCCCGGAGGCCGAGCGCCTGGCGGTCCGGGGCTGGTAGGGACGGGAACGAGCCTCCCGGTCCGCCGCGCCCCGAGCAGCGCCCCCGTGGGGATCTGCGCATGAAGATCGGCGTGCTGGCAGTCCAGGGCGACTTCGCCGAGCACCTGGCCGTGCTCCGTCAGCTCGGGGTCGAGGGCGTGGAAGTGCGCCTGCCCGGCGACCTCGATGGGCTGTCGGCGCTCATCCTGCCCGGCGGCGAGAGCACGACGATGCGCAAACTCATCGCTCGCTGGGCGCTACGCGAGCCGATCCTCGACCTCGCCCGTGCGGGCGCACCGGTCTTCGGCACCTGCGCGGGGCTGATCCTGCTGGCGCGCGAGATCAGCGACGGCGACGAGCCGGTCCTGCCCCTGCTCGACGTGACCGTCAAGCGGAACGCCTTCGGCCGCCAGCTGGAGAGCTTCGAGGGCGAGGTCAACGTGCCCATCCTGGGGGACACGCCCGTCCACGGGGTCTTCATCCGGGCGCCGGTCATCGAGCGAGTCGGGCCGGACGTGGATGTCCTTGCCCGCCTCGACGACGGCCGCGTCGTGGCCGTCCGGCAGCACAACATCATCGCCGCCGCGTTCCACCCCGAGCTGGCCGGCGAGACGCGCTTCCATCGCCTCGTGGCCGCCATGGCCGACGAGTTCGACGCCCCCGGCGAGGGCTCCGGCCGGCGCCGCCACCCGACGCGCCGGGAACGGGCGCCGCGATGACCGACGACACGGCCGTCCCGGGTCCCGCCGGCCGGGTGCGGGCCGCCCGCCTGACCGACCTGGCGGCACTCGGCGAGCTGTCCCGCCTCTCCCACGGCGAGGGGCCGGAGGACGGCTCGGTGCACTCGCTGGGCCTGCCCGTGACGGGCAGCCAGATCAGCGTCTTCAGCCTCTTCCGGATGCCCCTCGGCGCGTTCCAGGCCCAGGACCGGCTGTACGTCTATGAGGAGGACCATCGCATCGCCGGCCTGCTGCGCGCCGAGAGCGACGGCCACCGCGACGAGTGGACGATCGTCGAGCTCGACGCCGTCGGCCAGGGGGAGGCCGGCGACATCAGCTACCGCCTCGTGCACCACCTCCTGCGGGACGGCGCCAAGCGCGGCGTGGCTCGCTTCCACGTGGCCTGCGCGGACCAGGGCGGCAATGTCGAGCTGTTCATGCAGCACGGCTTCGCCCGCTACGGCGAGGAGTGGCTCTACGCCCGGCCGCCCGACCTGGCCCTCCCCGAACCGTTCGGCCCCGAGCAGATGGCGGAGACGGGCATCCGGCCCACCGCCCCGCTCGATGCGCTCGGGCTGAGCCGCCTCTATGCCGCCGCGACGCCGCAGCCGGTCGTCCGCCTGGAGGCCTACCGGCTGCCCGACTGGGAGCGCCAGGGCGCACAGTGGCGCGTCCCGCGCAGCAGCCTCGCGCCGATCCTGCGCTTCGCCGACGTGAGCGCGTTCATCCAGGTCCGGGCGGGCGCGGACGTCCAGCAGGCCGACGCCGAGTTCGGGGCCTTCCTGCAGGTCGGCGTGGCCAAGGAGGACCAGCCCCACTACCTGCGCATCGTCGCCCGTTCGGACCACGACACCGCTCAGCTCATCCGCTTCGGGCTGGGCCACATCGGCGACGCTGCCGCCGGCCACCGGGTCGGCGTGCGCGGCCACC
This sequence comes from Candidatus Limnocylindrales bacterium, assembly GCA_044449605.1. Lineage (GTDB taxonomy): Bacteria > Chloroflexota > Limnocylindria > Limnocylindrales > CSP1-4 > CSP1-4. Next base: position 4,005 of record JBIOIE010000084.1, read on the forward strand.
GCCACGACCACGGGGTCGTCGCACCCGTGCGAACCTATGAGTCGCCCATCGACCGGCGACTGGAGGAGGCCGACTTCGAGCGCATCGCCACCGTCACCCTGCTCATGAAGGAGACGCTCGTGCGCGTCGCCATACCCGCCCTCGTCCCCGCCGTCCGGTGAGCAGCCGGCCCCGGCCCAGGGAAGGAGACGCCGTCGTGTCCAACCCCGAACCGCTCCAGACGACCGACGACCTCGGCGCGCTGCTCGGCGCGCTTCCGCCGGAGATCCTGGCGGCCGTCGAGACGCTGCCCAAGGAGCGCGACCTCATCGAGGTCGTGATGGACCTGGGGCGCCCGCCGGAGGCCCGCTTCGGAGGCGGCGGGGAGCAGGTCCTCCTGGAGCGCGAGATCGGCGAAGCCGACCTCCAGTACGTGGTCGACCACATCGGCTCCTTCGGCGACGACAACCGGGCCGGCATCGAGCGCACCCTTCACCGCATCAGCGCCATCCGCAACCGGAGCGGCAAGATCGTCGGCCTCACCGCCCGCATCGGCCGGGCCGTCTTCGGGACCATCGAGATCATCGAGGACTTCGTCGAGAGCGGGAAGTCGATCCTGATCATGGGCCGGCCGGGCATCGGCAAGACGACGATGCTGCGCGAGGCGGCCCGGGTCCTGGCCGACGACATCGACAAGCGGGTCGTCGTGGTCGACACGTCGAACGAGATCGCCGGCGACGGCGACATCCCCCACCCGGGCATCGGCCGGGCCCGGCGCATGCAGGTCCCGACGCCCTCGATGCAGCACCACGTGATGATCGAGGCGGTCGAGAACCACATGCCCGAGGTCATCGTCATCGACGAGATCGGGACCGAGCTGGAGGCGGCCGCGGCACGCACGATCGCCGAGCGGGGCGTCCAGCTCATCGGCACCGCCCACGGCAACAACCTCGACAACCTCATGCTCAACCCGACGCTCTCCGACCTCATCGGGGGCATCCAGAGCGTGACCCTCGGCGACGAGGAGGCCCGCCGCCGGCGGACACAGAAGAGCGTCCTCGAGCGCAAGGCGCCGCCGACCTTCGACGTCATCATCGAGATCCAGGACCGCGACCGGGTGATGGTCCACAGCGACGTGGCCGAGACCGTCGACGCGCTGCTGCGCGGCGACCAGGTGGCCCCGGAGCTGCGCTGGCGCGATGAGGCCGGCGTGCACCGCACCCAGGCCCGCCCACGGCCCTCGCCGAACATGGCCGCCGGACCCGGCGACCGCTTCAGCGGCCTGACCGGGAGCGGCATGGGCTGGCGCACCGAGCCCGGCTGGCGGCCCGACCTGCGCGAGGGCGGCTACGCCTACCGGGAGGCCGATCGGGGCCGGTCGGGCTACCGGGGTGGCGCCGGACCCGGGGGCGGCGGTTGGCGGGCTCCCCGTGGTCGCGCGGCCGGGGGCCCGGTGCGCGGGACCGCGCTGCCGGGCGACGCTCGCGACGTCGATCCAGCGGCCGGAATCGCCAGTGGACTTGCCAGTGGACTTGCCGGCGCCTACGACCCGGGCCGCCTGACCGAGGCGCCCTTCGTCACGGACGAGCTGGCCGATCGCGGCCCGCTCGAGCGCGGCAGCGCGCCGCTGCCCGAGCCGCCCGCCCGCGTCGCGCGGGAGCTGGGCCGCCAGCGCGAATGGCGCCAGGCCGCCAAGCGGGTCATCGAGACGCTCCACGCCGACGAGGGCACGGGCCCGGTCGCCGAGGACGAGGCGACCGCCCGAGCGGAGCTGGAGGCCGACCTGGCCATGGACGGCGACCTCGACCTCGAGGAGGGCGAGGCCGGGGCCGGTCTCGCCGGGGGCGAGGCCTACGACGCTCTGGGGCCGCTGGCACCCGACGGCTACGCGACGGCCCTGCCGACGTTGCGCGTGCTGGGCTATGGCATCAGCCACAAGCGGCTCGAACAGGCGATCCGCGAGCTGCAGCTGCCCGTCATCGTCGTCCGCGACCTCGAGGCCGCCGACGTCGTCATCACCCTCCGCTCGGCCTACCGCCAGAAGCCACCCGCGATCCGCGAGGCGGAGGAGCTGGCCAAGCCGATCTACGTGCTGAAGGCCAACACCGTCGTCCAGATCCAGGCCTGCATCACCTCCCTCTACTCGATCGAGGTCGACCCACGTGAGGCCGCCTTGCGCGAGACCGAGGAGGCCATCGGGCTGGTCGTCCGGCAGGCCAAGCCTATCGAGCTGTCGCCCCAGAACGCCTTCATCCGCCGGCTCCAGCACCAGATGGCCGAGCGGGCCAACCTCGTCTCCCGCTCGCGCGGCCGCGAGCCGTACCGGCGGGTGCGCCTCTATCCGGACCAGGTCCGCGCCTGGCGGTAGGGCGGGTTTGGGGCCCGGGGCCGATCGTGTCGGGCCCTCGGCCTCCGCTACACTCCGAGCGTGGCAGAGCCTCGCGGCGCCGACCGGACGGGCTGGTTCATCACGCTCGAAGGCCCGGACGGCGGGGGCAAGACCCTCGTCTCGCGGCTCGTCTCCGAGCGTCTGGCGGCTGATGGGCAGCCCGTCCTCCTGACCCGCGAACCGGGCGGCACGGACATCGGGGAGCGGATCCGCCACATCGTCCTCGACCACGATCCTTCGGATCCATGGCTCGCTCCCCGGGCCGACGCGCTCCTGTTCGCGGCCGCCCGGGCCCAGCACGTGGCCGAGGTCATCGAGCCCGCCCTCGCCCGCGGCGAGATCGTCGTCTGCGCCCGCTACGCGGATTCGTCGCTCGCCTACCAGGGCTACGGACTCGGCCTGCCGCTCGACGAGATGCGCCGGCTCCAGGAGTTCGCGACCGGCGGCCGCTGGCCGGATCTGACCGTCCTCCTCGACCTGCCCGTGGAGGTCGGCCTGGCCCGCAAGCAGAGCGACGAGCAGACCCGCTTCGA
>JBIOIE010000085.1:0-6883 GCA_044449605.1 Candidatus Limnocylindrales bacterium
GGGCTGGCCGCCCCGCTGCCAAGGGTCAGCAGCTCGTCCGCGATGGTGGCGCCGATCGCCGCGAACGTCCCGAGGACCGCGACCTTCATGAACCGCCGTCGGCTCCACAGGCGCTGGGGCGGCGGAGCCGGGTCCACGATGTGGAACCTATGGGGCGGGTCTGAGAGGTTCCTGAGACATGGCCTGCGCGACCACGCCGTGCTGCCAGAATCGGGCCGATGGACCTGCCCGAAGCCGAAGTCACCGCGCGCCTGCACGAGGCGGCCCTGGGTTGGTTCGATCGGGCCGGCCGGCGCTTCGCCTTTCGCGGCACCCGCGATCCGTACGCCGTGCTCGTGTCCGAGGTGATCCTTCAGCAGACGCAGGTGAGCCGCGGCGAGCCGGCCTGGCGGGCGTTCATGGAGCGGTTCCCGACGTTCGACGCGTTGGCGATGGCGTCGCCGGCGGAAGTGCTAAGGGCCTGGGCGGGCCTCGGCTACAACCGGCGGGCGCTGGCGCTGCACCGGACGGCGGTGGCGGTCGTCGAGCGGCACGGCGGGGTGATGCCGTCGGGGACCGAGGAGTTGCGGGCGCTGCCCGGCGTGGGGCCCTACACCGCACGGGCCATCCAGGCCATCGCCTTCGGGCGGGCGGTCGGGGCGATCGACACGAACGTCCGGCGAGTGCTGGGCCGGGTGATCGCCGGGCACGGCAGCCGCTGGGACGCAGGGAAGGAGCTGCCGCTGCGCAAGCTGCAGGCGGCGGCCGACGCGCTGGTCGTGGAGGATCGGCCGGCCGACTGGACCGCGGCGCTCATGGACATCGGGTCGTCGTTCTGCCGGCCGCGCCGCCCCGACTGCGCCGCGTGCCCCCTCGCCGGGGAGTGCCGCTACGCGCTGGCCGGCTCCGCGGAGGTGTCGCGTCCGCAGCCGCGCGTCCCCCGTGCCGCGGCTCGTGAGTCGCCCGCCGCCTATGAGTCGACGACGCGCTGGCTGCGCGGCCGGATCGTCGAGCGCCTGCGCGCCCTGCCCGACGGCAAGTGGACGCGGTTCGAGGCCCCCATCGGCACCCACGATGCCCGGGCGGTCGAGGCCGCCCTTGTCCAGCTGGAGCTCGAGGGGCTTGTCGAGCGAGACGCCAAGGGTCGGGTCCGCCTGCCTCACTGAGCGGGTTCAGCCGCTGAGGGCGACGCTCCGTGGCCCCGTATCGCGCTCGAAGTGGCCGCTGCGGACGAGCCACAGTGTTGCCCCGACGGCGACCAGGGCCGAGGCTGTGCCGCCCACCATCAGCGCCGCAGGCGGCCCGTAGGACGAGGCCAGCCAGCCGGCGAAGAGCCCGCCCACCGGGGTCGAGCCGGCGAAGACGGTCATGTAGACGCTCATGATCCGGCCGCGCAACGCATCGGGCGTCGCCAGCTGGATCGCCGAGTTCGCGGTGGCCGTCATGGCGATCGCGCCCGCCCCTGCCCCGAACACCGCCACCAGGGCCAGTGGGAAGTACCCAGCTCCGGCGAAGAGCACCTCCAGGGTCCCCAGGGCGAAGGCCCCGCCGAGCATGACCGACAGCCTTGGCCGGCCCAGGTAGGCGATACCGAGGGATGCGAGCAGCGAGCCGAGGCCCATCGACGACATCAGGAAGCCGAAGCCCGACGCGCCGACGTGGAGCACGTTGTTGGCCATCGCCGGGATGAGCACGTTGAAGTTCATGCCCACGGTCGCCACGAGCCCCACCAGGCCGACCGCCAGCAGGACCACCGGCGTCCGGCGGACGTAGCGCAGACCCTCGGCCAGGTTCACTCCGACCTCGGCCAGGGTGTGGGGACGGGCCAGCCGCGCCCCACCGTGCAGGTCGGCCTCGCGCATCAACAGGAGGCCGACGATGACGGCCACGAAGCTCAGGCCGTTGAGGAAGAAGCAGACGGTCACCCCGACGACGCCGATGACCAGGCCGGCCACGGCCGGCCCGACGATGCGGGCGGCATTGAACATCGCCGAGTTGAGGCCGACGGCGTTGGCCACGTCCTCGCGCCCGACCAGGTCCATGACGAAGGCCTGCCGGGTGGGCATGTCGACCGCGTTGACGAGGCCCAGGCAGAAGGCGAGCAGGAGGACGTGCCAGACCTGCACGACGCCGCTCCAGGACAGGGCGGCCAGGATGAGGGCCAGGGCCATGAGGATCGTCTGGGTGGCGATGATCATGCGCCGCTTGGGCAGGATGTCGGCGAGGATGCCGCCGAAGAGTCCCAGCACGAGGACCGGCGTGAACTGGACCGCCGCCACGACGCCCAGCCAGAAGGGATCGTGGGTCAGCAGCAGCACCAGCCAGGCCTGGGCGACCGACTGCATCCAGGTCCCTACGAGCGAGATCAGCTGGCCGAACCAGAAGAGCCGGAAGTTGCGGTGGCGGAAGGCGCCCCGCCAGCGCAGGGCGCTCGGCTGGTTGAGGGGCCGCTCGGGGTGGACGGGGTAGTTGCCGCTCAAGACGCCGATCCCTGAACGGTCGTGGCAGCCAGCTCCCGATCGGCGGCGGCCAGGAGGTCCCGAAGCCTGCCTCGTCGAGCCTCGACGTCGTCGACCAGCGCCTGGAGGCGCGCCAACTTCGTGCTCAGGCGTTCGTGCAGGCCCTCGATGCTGGCCAGGCGCTCGACCAGGATGCGGTGGCGCTCGGCCGGGTCCTCGGTCGCCTGCAGGATCGCCCGGGTCCGCCGCCGCGCCTCCTGATCCTCGATGACCAGGCCGATCTCGGCGAGCGAGAGGCCGGCGTCGTCGCGCAGGCCCTTGATGAAGCCCAGCTGCTCGAGATCCGCGGCGTCATAGAGGCGATAGGCGCCTTCGGATCGGGCGGCCGGCCGGAGCAGCCCCAGCTCCTCGTAGTAGCGGATCGAGCGCGGCGTGAGGCCGGTCTCTTCGGCCACCTCCTGGATGCGCAGGAGGCGCACGGCAGGCGTCGTCTCGGTTTCGGGCTGGGTCGTCGTCACCCGTCTATGCTACCAAACCTTGCCGTTTACGTAAAGGTTATAGTTGGCGGATGACGCTGGTCGGGGGTTCAGGCCGCGGGCCGCGCCGCCAGGGCCCTCCGGTCGGCGGGACGGAACCAGACCCAATAGAGCGCCGTGGCGATCGAGTAGAGGGTGATGATCGTCGCGAAGTCGACGGTGTAGCCGCCCTCGAACCCGAGGCTCGCCTGCAGGAGCGTGTACCAGATCCCGCCGATCACCCAGCCGACCTGCCAGAGCACGCTCGAGGCGGCCGCCAGGGTCGCCCGTTCTGCGGCGGTGACCTGCTCCATCGAGAAGGCGCTGAAGATGGGATTGCCCGCGTTCATCAGCGAGTTGCGCACGGCCATGGCCAGGATGACCAGCCACAGGAGCGGTGAGAAGCCGAGCACGAACAGGAAGGGGATGCTGGCCGCCTGGACGATGACGACCGAGGTGATCTGGCCGAAGCGTCGGGCGAGGGCCGGCTGGGCCAGGATGGCCGCCACGGTGCCCAGGCTCGTGAAGGCGAAGACGGCGTTGAGCGAGGTCAGGTCGAGCCCGAACTTGCGCTGGATGAAGATGTTCAGGAAGGGGATGACCTGGCCGGCGCCGATGGAGATGAGCAGGCCCGGGAACAGGAGCCGGAAGAAGCGGGCCCGATCGCGGACGACGATCCCCAGCCGGGCTCGGGCCAGGCGCGGGTCCCGTGGGTAGGCCGCCGGTTCGCCGATGCGCATGAGGCGTGGGCCGGAAGCCACCCGGGGCCGGTCGTCGGTCAGGCGGGCGACCGTGATCAGTCCCGCCAGGAGCAGGACGGCCATGAAGACCAGGATCACCCGGTAGGTGCCCGGTCCGTTCGGATCGAGGCCGATGAGGCCGGCGACAGCGACAGCCCCGATGCCCCCGACCACCGCGGCCACGACGTTCGTCACGTTCTGGATGGCAAACTGGGCGGCGAACAGCTCGTTGCGGTGCTCGGGCTCGCTGTGCTCGGTGAGGAACGGCGCGATGACCACGCCGAAGGCCTGCTGGCCGACCGCCCAGAGCGCCGCGAAGACGATGATGAGCGGCAGGGAGTCTGTGAGCAGCAGGCCGGCCAGGGCGACAAGGCCGAGCACGATCCCGACGGCGATGATCGTGCGCCGCCCGAAGCGGTCGGACGCGGAACTGCTCGGGAACGCCGCCAGCGCCCCGGACAGCGAGCCGATCGTGGCCACGAGGCCGATCGTCGCCGGCGACAGGCCGAGCGAGGCGAGATAGAGGTTGAAGTCGATCCAGTAGAGGCTGAGGGCGGCGCCGGCGACGAAGGTCGTGACCAGGAAGAGGCGGGCGTCGCGATGGAAGCGCCCGATGCCCAGGAGGCTCGACCAGCGTCGTCCCGATCTCCCGCTCACGCCTTCAGGCACTCCTCGTGGACACACTCAAGCCGGCCCCGGGACGACGGCAGGCCTCAAGTATGCCGCCGCAGCCCGACGTGGGCGGCAGTGCTCCGCCACCGGTCCTTGGCCTGCTCGATGTCACCAGAGGTGTCGCGCGGCATCGCGCTGAGCGATCGCGGTGGTGCGAACCTCGGTCCCGTCCGCCTTGGCGCACGTCTTGACATCGGAGGTGACAAACCGTGCTTCGCCGAGACGTTGGAGGAGTCCCCGTACGAACAGCGCGCGCGCGAGTGAGCCTGGCGACACCAGAGGTGACATCTGGGACTTCGTCCGCCGGACCGCGTGCCCAGGGAGGCCAGCCCTTGGTTCGCCACGATCCGGAACTGCTGGTACCGTTCGGGCCGCCGCGGCACGACCCGGAACGGCCGGCAGTACGATGCCCCCGCCGTGGCCAGCCCCCTCGTCCGATCCCTGGAGCCTGCGCCGCTGCCGAGCGCGGACGCCTTCCTGGCCGGCGATTTCGGGCTCGACGAGCTGGCCGAGCACTGGGCCTGGACCGCCGCCCGGCGGCCGATGAGCGGCGAGGCGATGCGGGGCGCCGACGTGAAGGCCCAGCGCCTGGGCGTCAGCGGCGAACGGCTCATGGAGGAAGCCGGCATCGCCGTGGCTGCCGCAGCGCGCGCACTCCTCGCGACCGCGGAGCGAGACACACACGGCCGCATCCTCGTGCTCGCCGGGCCAGGCAACAACGGCGGCGACGGCAGCGTGGCCGCGCGCCATCTCGCGGCTGGCGGCCATCGCGTGATCGTCGCCCTGGTGGCAACGGAATCGGCGCCCACGACGCCGGACGGCCGGCGCGGCTGGGAGCGCCTGACGGGCACGACGGTCGAGCGCCTCCACGCCGCGACCGAACACGATGTCCACTACCTGCTCTCGGGCATCGAGAAGGCGGCCCTCGTCGTCGATGCCTTGCTCGGGAGCGGCGTCCACGGCCCCCTCCGCGAACCCATCCGCAGCGCCGTCGACCTCGTCGCCCGGGCTCGGGAGTCGGGCGTGCCGGTCCTGGCCGTCGACACCCCCACCGCCGTCGACCTGACCAGCGGCCAGCCCTCGGACCCGGTGGTCAAGGCCGACGCGACGGTTACCTTCCACCGGCCGAAGCTCGGCCACCTCACCCGGGACGGCCGTGCCCTCGTCGGAAGGGTGCTGGTCGCGCCGATCGGCATCCCGACGCGGGCCGACCCGGAAGCCTGACCGTGAGCGACGCCCGCCCCCCTGAAGCGCCCTTCGTCCAGGTCATGCTCATCGCCGCCGGGATCGTCGTGGCCGTGCTCGTGGTCTCGGGCCTGAGCGTCGTGATCCCGCCCTTCGGTGACGTCATCCGCACACTGCCGGTCGTGGTCGTCGTGCTCGTGGTCGTGACGATCGCGATCCTCATCCCCACCGTGAGGCGGTCGCGCCGGGGCTAGCCTCTCAGCCCCATCAGCCCTGCTGGCGGCGCCCGAACGACAGCTTCCGCTCCCGGCCGTGCAACAGGCGATCGATGTTGTCGGCGTGGGCGAGCCAGACGATGATCGCCGCCCCGACGCCGTAGACCAGCTCGGCCGGCGCGATGGTGTTGGCCCAGACGAGCGCCAGCATCACGGCCGCGGCACTGGCCGACCCCAGCAGCGAGCCCAGCGACACGTAGCGGCTCAAGGCGATCACGCCCAGGAAGATCGGCGCGCAGATGACGACGACGAGGGGCTGGATGGCGACCATGGCGCCGATGCCGGTGGCCACGCCCCGCCCGCCGCCGACGAAGCCGAGGAAGGCCGAACGCCAGGCGCCCACGACGGCCGCCACGCCGACCAGCGCCTGGACCATCTCGTCGGCACCGACGAACTTGGCGATGAGCACGGGCAGGAGGCCCTTGAACCCGTCGAGGAAGCCGACGACGAGGCCTCGGGCGGCGCCCATGGCCCGATAGGCGTTGGTGCCGCCGGTGCGCCCGCTGCCCACAGTGCGCGGGTCCTTGCCACCGGTGAGGCGGGCGACGATCACGCCGCTCGGCAGGGAGCCCACGAGGTACGCACCCACGATGAGCAGGATCGCGCCGAGGAGCTGGCCGTCCATCGGGCGAGTATAGACACGCCCGGATGGATCGGGCCGCCGAGGCCCACCGCTGCGTGGAGGCGTGGCACGAGGCCGGCAACGTGGTCCTGACGATCCCGTGGATCCGGCGTCGGACGCGCGTCATGCGTTCGTCATCGGCCCGTGTCACCCTCAACGCGTGCTGCAGCGACCGCGTCTCCGCCGGCTGCTGGCCGGGCTCCTCGCCGCCGGCCCCGCGCTGCTCGTGCTCGTCCTCGGCCGGGCCATCACCGACCGGCCCGGGCTCATCGAGACGATCTCCGACGGCTTCAGCCGCTATCTGCCCCTGAGCGTCTTCGAGGCGGGGGTCTCGACGCTCGGACCGCTGGCCAAGGGCCTCCTGACGCTCGGTATCGCGGGGGCGCTGCTCGTGGCCGGCGCCGTGGTCGGCGACCTTGCCCTCGGTGGCCGGACC
>JBIOIE010000086.1:0-6877 GCA_044449605.1 Candidatus Limnocylindrales bacterium
CCGTCGGTGGGCAGGAGGAGCTTGCTGATCTCGCCGACGGCGGCCACGCTGGGCTGCTCGAGGGCGACCCCGATGCCGCCCACGATGCCGCCGATCCAGGCCAGCCCGAAGATGGCCACACCGATGACGCCGGCCGTGATGGCCGAGAGGCGCGTGCTCAGGGCCAGGGCCAGGGTGAGCAGGATGAGCGCCTCGCCACAGAGGTAGCCGATGGCCGGGATCGGCCCCGGCGGGGCGTAGCCGGTCGTGACGCCGACGACGATGAGCTCGGAGATCCCGGCCCCCGCGGCATAGCCGAAGACGAGCAGGGCCACGCCCAGCCAGCGTCCGAGCAGGTACTCGACGCGGCGGACGGGGCGGGCCAGGATGGCCGAGGCGATGCCCGATTCCAGTTCGCCGGCGACGATCGGGGCGGCGATGAAGACGGCGCTGAGGGCAAGCACGAAGCTGAACATGAAGGTGAGCAGGATCAGCAGCTCGGCGTAGATGAGTTGGCGCTCGACGTCGGAGGTGAGCGTGCCCGGCGGCAGGGCGTCCCGGACCAGCGTGAAGCCCCACGCGGTGAGGGCCACGGCCACGACCGTGATGCCGAGGAGGGCCACGAACAGCCGCCGCCGAGCCGCCTCGCGCAAGGTCAGCCAGGCGATCACGAGGGTGGTCATCGCGTGGCGCCCCCCACGAGCGCCTGGAAGCGCTCCTCGAGCGAGGTCTGGCGGGGCTCGACGGCGTGGACCCGTCCACCCGCCTCGACGAGGGCGGCGACGAGGTCCGGGATGCGCTCCGGGTCGCAGCCGCGGATCTCGACCCAGCCGGCGTCGGCGGTCAGGCTGCCGAAGCGGGCCATCACGGCGTGGAGCGCCTCGTCGGGCCCGCTGACGTGAACGCGCACGACGCGCTCTTCGAGCAGCTCGGCGAGAGGACCCATGAACGCGAGCCGGCCGTGGTCGAGGATGGCCACCCGGTCGCAGACGCGCTCGACCTCGGAGAGCAGGTGCGAGTTGAGGAAGACCGTCGCGCCCCGATCGCGCAGGGCGCGCAGGATCGGCCGCATCTCGAGGCGCCCGAGCGGGTCGAGCGCCGAGGTCGGCTCGTCGAGGAAGACGACGTCCGGGCGGCCGAGGAGGGCGACGGCCAGGCCGAGCCGCTGCTGCATGCCCTTCGAGTAGCCGGCCACCCGGTCGCCGGCCCGATCGGCCAGCCCGGCGGCCTCGAGCGCCGCCCTGATCTCGGCATCCCACTGTGGCCGCGGCAGTCCGCTCAGCCGACAATGCAGCGCGAGGACCTCGCGGCCGGTCAGCCAGGCCTGGTATCGGAACATCTCGGGCAAGTAGCCGATCCGCCGCCGCGCGGCGAGATCACCGGCCGGGCGGCCGAGCACCCAGGCCCCGCCGCTCGTGGTGCGGGTGAGCCCGAGGAGGACCTTGATGGCGGTCGTCTTGCCCGCGCCGTTGGGGCCCAGGAAGCCGAAGACCTCCCCGCGCGGCACGGACATCGTGAGCCGGTCGAGGGCCACGGTGTGGCCGTAACGCTTGACCAGGTCGCGCGTCTCGACCGCGGGGGGCCCGGGCGATGCCGAGCCGCTCATGTGCTGCACGGTCTCGCGGGCGACGTAGCGTTTCGTGTCAGATACGCACCCGGGTGGTGTTCGGCACGATCGGAGGTGCTCGACCGATCCGCAAACCATGGTGCCGCTCGGCGGGCGAGCGTGGCGTACGGCCGAGGCGGCGCCTGACCGGCGCCTGGTCGCGGAGATCGGTGACTCCCACCATCCCGATGCGTAGATGACATGTCGCGCAGCGCGGATCGCCGCAGCCAGGTCTTCGACGAGGGGCCGAAGGGTGGCCTAGCCCCCGGACTCCTCGCCGCCCTCGGCCGGCGCCGCCACGGCGCCCTCCGCGGCGGGCGCTCCGGCCTCGACCTCCTCGGCCGGCGCTTCGACGACCTCCTCGACGCGCGGGGGCTGGACCCGCAAGGCCAGCTCGCCGGGATCGGTCACCAGGTGGACGCCCTCGGGGATGACCAGGTCGCCGACATGGACGACCGAGTCGAAGTCGTCGAGCCCGGAGATGTCGACCTCGAGCGTCTGGGGCAGGTCGCCGGGGAGAGCCCGGACCTTCACCGTCGAGACGACATGGAGCAGGGTGCCGCCCATCTTCTCGACCGCATTGGAGGTGCCGACCGCGACCACCGGCACGTCGACGGTGATCTCCTCGGTCATCTTGACGAGGTAGAAGTCGACATGGATGGGCCGGCGCTTGAGGGGATGCTCCTGGATGCTGTGGACCAGCACGGGGCGGGCGGCGCCGCCGTCGACGGTGAGGTCGACCAGCGTGTTGCGGCCGTAGCGGCGGCGCAGGTCGTCGAACGCCCGCGCGTCCAGCTGCAGGGATTCCGACGCGGCCCCGTGACCGTACACGACCGCGGGCAGGATGCCTTCCCGGCGCAGTCGGGCCACGGCCTTGCCCTGCACAATGCGACGGTTGGCTGCGAGTTCGGGTCGGGTGCTCACGGCGGTTCAGGACCTCACGGACGGGTGGCGCGGGCGGGGCGGGCCCGGCGCCGGCGGGACGACGCTGCGTCCCCGGGTGGTGCTGGAACGGCGGCATGGTAGCAGATGGCCCCCGATGTACCATGCGCCGGCAGCATGTCCGCCACGATCCTCATCGTCGAAGACGAGTACGCCGTCGCGCGCGGCGTCCAGTACGCGCTCCAGCAAGAGGGCTACGAGGTGACCGTCGCCCGGACCGGCGACGAGGGCCTCGAGTTCGCCACCCAGAACGCCCCCGACCTCATCGTCCTCGACGTGCGCCTGCCGGGCATGGATGGCTTCGAGATCCTGCGCCGGCTGCGCGCGGCCGGCTCGAAGGCGCCCGTACTGATGCTCACCGCCCGCGACGACGAGATGGACAAAGTCGTCGGCCTGGAGTTGGGCGCCGACGACTACATGTCCAAGCCCTATTCGCTGCGCGAGCTGATGAGCCGCATCCGGGCGCTCCTGCGCCGCGCCTACGGCGACCTCAGCGACGCCGTCGGGGGCCGGATCATCCGCCACCACGACCTCGTCATCGACCTCGAGCGGCGGCGGGTCCAGCGGGGCAACCGGCGCATCGCCCTGACCGCCACCGAGTTCGACATCCTGCGCCATCTGGCCGCCCGTCCCGGGCGCGTCTTCACCCGCTCGGAGCTGCTCGAGTTGATCCGCGACTACGAGGCCCTCGACCAGGACGAGAAGACGATCAACGTCCACGTCAGCCACCTGCGCGAGAAGCTCGAGGACGACCCGACGGTGCCGGTCTTCATCCTGACCGTCAGGGGCGTCGGTTACGCCTTCGCCGAGCGCTGAGGTCCGCTCCACGGTGAGCACCCTGCGACGCTTCCTGCCGCGCACGTTCCGGGCGCGCCTGATGCTCGCCTTCCTGGCCGTCGTGGCCATCACCCTGGGGCTGGTCCTCATCGCCCTGCCCCGCCTCCTCGACGACTACTTCGTGCAGCAGGAGCACCGCAACCTGGCCACCCGCTCGGCCACCATGCGGATCCTGCTCGGGGTCCAGTTGCGGGACCGGCTGGCCCTCCAGAGCAGCGACCCCAGCCCGATCGTCCTGCCCACGAAGCCGGCGACGCTGTCGCCCCAGGTCGTCGCCGTCCTTGGCCAGCCGGACGACCCGTCGGGGCTGCTCTACCTCCTCACGGCCAACGTGGCCCAGGCCGACGTCACCCTGACCATCTCCACCGTGGGTACGGATCCGACTCCGATCATCGGCAGCGTGTCCGTCCCGGCCACGATGATCAAGCCGGATCCGGGCCAGGCGCGTGACCAGATCTCCGATACCTCGAGCTTCCAGATGGAGGACGCGTGGTGGTCGCAGTCGGGCGCGGAAGCGCCGCAGCGTCTGTTCACGCTGACCCTCTCGCAGCCCTACACGTCCCGACTCCAGACGCTGCGCGACGTGATCGGCGTCCTGCTGGTCGCCGCGGCCGCGGCCATGCTCGTCGCCGTCCTCGTCTCGGCCTTCATCGCCGACCGCCTGACCGGTCCGATCCGGCATCTGACACAGGCCTCACGCTCCCTCGGCGAGGGCGACTTCGGGGCGCGCGTCGCGGCCTCGGACAGCGGCGCGCCGGAGGTCACCGAGCTGGCCGCGGCCTTCAACCGGATGGCCGAGCGGCTCGAGGAATCGGTCGCCTTCATCCGCCGCGACCGCGACCGGAGCCGTGACTTCGTGGCCGACGTCAGCCACGAGCTGCGCACGCCGATCGCCGCGCTGCGCACCTTCAACGAGCTGCTCCAGGAGGGGGCCGAAGAAGACCCCGTCGCCCGGGCGGAGTTCATCGCCTCCAGCCAGCAGCAGATCGAGCGGCTCGACTGGCTCTCGACCAACCTGCTCGAGCTGTCCAAGCTCGATTCCGGCCTCGTGGCCCTGGACCTGCGGCCGGACGACCTGCGGGCTGTCGTCGAGGCCGCCATCGCTCAGGCCGACCCGTCGGCCCGGAGGCGCAAGGTCGAGCTGGTGGCCTCGCTGCCGGGCGAGCCGGTCCGCCAGCGGCACGACCCCCAGCGCATCGGCCAGGTCCTCACCAATCTCATCGGCAACGCCCTGAAGTTCACGCCGGCCGGCGGTCGCGTCTCGGTCACCCTCCGGAGCGTCCCCGAAGGCGCCGAGCTGGTCGTCGAGGACGACGGGGTGGGCATCGACCCGGCCGAGCTGCCCCACGTCTTCGACCGCTTCTACCGCGGGTCCCGGGCCAGCCAGCAGCGGGCCGGCGGCTCGGGCCTCGGCCTGGCCATCGTGCGTTCGATCATCGAGATGCACGGCGGGCGGGTCACGCTCGAGAGCACGCTCGGCTCGGGCACCGTGGCGACGGTCTTCCTGCCCCGCGAAGTGGCGCAATCTTCACCAGCCGGAGGCCGTGCCTGAACCCCGGGCCCGCACACTGAGCGACATGACCGAGCCACTGCTTCCCCCTGAGCCGCTGTCTGCCGACGCGCAGCCTGCGGCCGAGCCCATGCCTGCCGCCGACTTTCAGCCTGCACCGGCGGCGCAGCCCGACACGCAGCCGTGGTCGGCCTTCAGTCCGCCCGCCCAGGGCCGCCCCCGCTGGGCCGACTCGCCGGCCCAGTACAGCACGCCGAGCCACTGGCTGGAGCCCGAGCCGGTGGTCCCCAGCCCGCCCGTCAGCGGGCCCTCGCGGGGCGGCATCGTCGGCCAGTTGATGGCCGTGGCCCTCGTCGCCGCGATCATCTCCTCCGCCGGGACGTACCTCGTCCTCGATGCCTCGGGCGCGCTCGACCGGACAGTGGCCCCCGCCACCAGCAACGCGCCGACGGGTCAGACGACCTCGAACACGAGCGTGACCATCAGCGAGGACTCGGCCATCATCCGGGCCGCCGCCGCGGTCAGTCCGGCCGTCGTGACCATCACCACCCACCAGAACAGTGGCACGAACATCAACCCCCTCGACCTGCCCGCCACGGGCGTGGGCTCGGGCATCATCTTCGACCCGCTGGGCTGGATCCTCACCAACCGCCACGTCATCGCGGGTGCCCAGTCGGTCACGGTCAAGCTCAAGGACGGCCGTGAGTTCACGGGCACCATCTACGGCGTCGACACGCTGACCGATCTGGCCATCGTCAAGATCGATGCCAAGGACTTGCCGGTGGCGCCCATCGGCGACTCGACGTCGCTCAAGGCCGGCCAGCTCGCGGTCGCCATCGGCAGCCCGCTGGGCACGTTCGAGAACAGCGTCACGGCCGGCGTCATCAGCGCCCTCGGCCGCGAGATCACCGTGCCCGACGAGCAGACCGGCCAGCCGGTGCTCATCCGGAACCTCATCCAGACCGACGCGGCCATCAATCCCGGCAACTCGGGCGGCGCACTGGTCGACTCGCTGGGCCAGGTCATCGGCGTCAACACCGCCGTCGCCGGGACCGCGCAGGGCATCGGCTTCGCCATCCCCATCGAGATGGCCACGCCGATCATGAAGCAGGCCCTGGCCGGCCAGCCGCTTTCGCGGCCGTACATCGGCATCCTCTATGTCGCCGTGACGCCGACGGTCCAGCGCCAGGCCAACCTGCCCATCGACTACGGGGCCTATGTCTCGGGCGACAGCAGCGGCGGACCGGCCGTCGTCGCCGGCTCGCCCGCGGACAAGGCAGGCGTCAAGAGCGGCGACATCGTCACGGCCATCGGCGGGCAACGCATCGACGCGGCCCATTCGCTCGAGGACGTGCTGGTGCGCTACTCGCCCGGCGATGTGGTGACCCTGAGCATCCTCCGGGCTGGCTCGACGATCGAGCTGAAGGTCACCCTCGGGACTCGCCCCTCCGGACTGCAGTAGGGGCCCGGGCCGCGCGGCCCCGCCCTTCTACTCGCGGTGGCGGTCGGCCGAGCGGGCCCGGCGGATCTCGACCGCGGCGTAGCGCAGCTTCCCGTCGACCGGCACCTTGAGCTTGCGCACCCGGACGACGACTTCGGCGACCGGGAAGCCGCGCAGGATCTCGTGGGCGATGCCCTCGGCCATCGCCTCGAGGAGGCGGTAGGTGGTCGACTCGACCAGCTCCCGGCAGATCTCGAAGACGCGCCCGTAGTCGACGGTGCGGGCGATGTCGTCGTCGATGGCCGCCGGCTGGAGGTTCAGTTCCAGCTCGACGTCGACCTCGAAGGGCTGCGCGGCGCTGCGCTCCTCGTCGGTCATGCCGTGGTGGCCGCTGAAGCGCATCGCCGTGAGCAGGATGCGATCGGTCACCGGACGATCCTATCGCTCATGACCGCCACCCGGCGGTTGGCCTCGACGTCGTGGACGCGCACGATATCGACGCCGGCCGCGATGCCCAACGCCGTCGTCGCCAGCGTGCCCTCGAGCCGTTCGGGGGCGGGCA
>JBIOIE010000087.1:0-6842 GCA_044449605.1 Candidatus Limnocylindrales bacterium
CCACCACCGCTTCGGTTGGAGCATCGCCAGGGCCCGCACGGGGCTCGAAGTCAGCGCGCTCGTGGCCGGCTGGCTGCTGGGCGGGACCGTCGGCATCGGGACCCTCCTCTTCGCCTTCGGCATCGGGCCGATCGTCGAGGCTGCCCTGCGCGTCTTCGATCGCGAAGGCCGGGTCATGCGCCGGCGGGTGGCCGCGGACAGCGAGCCGATCCCGGCCGAGGGGGTCGCGTGAGGCTCGCCTTCCTGGGCGCGGCGACCACGGTCACGGGCTCCCAGTTCCTGTTGACCACGGCCCGGGCGAAGGTGCTCATCGACTGCGGCATGTTCCAGGGCGGCCCGCGCGACACCGAGCGCAACCGCCTCCCCTTCGCCTACGACCCGGCGACGCTGGACGGCGTGCTCCTGACCCACGCCCACCTCGATCACTGCGGGCTCATCCCGCTCCTCGTCAAGCACGGCTACCGGGGGCCGATCCACGCCACGCCCCCCACCGTCGAGCTGACCCGCCTCGTTCTGCTCGACAGCGGCAAGCTCCAGGCCGAGCAGGCCAAGGACCACCGGGAGTGGGCCGCGCGCGTCGCTCGCCGCGCGGCCAGGGCCGCGCGCGAGCAGGGCATGGACCACGAAACGGCGATCCGCAAGGCGCCGCCGGAGGTGGAGACGAAGGACATCGAGCCCCTCTACGTCGTGGCCGACGCCGAACGGGCGATGGAGCAGTTCGTCGGCAACGGGTACAACGAGCCGATCCAGGTCGCGCCGGGGGTGACCGCCACCTTCCTCGACGCCGGCCACATCCTCGGCTCGGCGATCATCGTGCTCGAGGCCAGCGACGCGGACGGCGACACGCCCACCCGGATCGTCTTCTCGGGCGACCTGGGGCGGCCGAGCCAGCCGATCATCGCGGACCCGACCCCGGTCGACGACGGCGCCGATATCGTGCTCGTCGAGTCGACCTACGGCGGACGGGAACACGAGCCGGAGGCGGAGGCCATCCGGCTGCTCGCCGAAGCGGTCCAGGCGACCGCCGACCACGTCGGCGTGCTGCTCATCCCCTCTTTCGCGATCGGCCGGACGCAGGAGGTGGTCTGGGTCCTCGATCGCCTGCTCGAGGCGGGCAAGATCCCGCACCTCACCCTGTACCTCGATTCGCCCATGGCCAGCCGGGCGAGCGCCGT
This sequence comes from Candidatus Limnocylindrales bacterium, assembly GCA_044449605.1. Lineage (GTDB taxonomy): Bacteria > Chloroflexota > Limnocylindria > Limnocylindrales > CSP1-4 > CSP1-4. The sequence goes on from JBIOIE010000087.1 coordinate 1,176, forward strand.
CTACCACGAGTTCCCCGGCTACTACGACGCCGAGACGCACCGCCTGCTGGGGGCAGGCGAGACGCCCCTGGACTACCCCGACGCCATCGTCACGGCCACGGGCGAGGAGTCGAAGTCGATCCGCGATGCCCCTCGCCCGATGATCATCGTGGCCTCGAACGGGATGCTCACCGGCGGCCGGGTCGTGTACCACCTGCGCAACCTCATCGACGATCCGAAGGCGCTGATCCTCTTCGTGGGCTACCAGGGCGAGGGCACCATCGGAGCCCATCTCCAGGCCGGGGCGCGCACGATCCGGATCGACGGCCAGGAGCGGGAGGTGCGCTGCGGCGTGCGCTCGATCAGCGGCTTCAGCGCCCATGCCGACGAGTCCGAGTTGGTCGATTGGCTGCGCCACTTCGCCACCGCGGCCCGCAAGCCACGCCGCGTCTTCCTGGTCCATGGCGACCCGGACGCCGAGATCGCCCTCGAGGGGCCCGTCCAGGCGCTGGGTCTCACGACCCACCGGCCGGGGTTCCGGGAGGAGGTCGAGCTCTAGCCGGCGCCGGCCCGGACGGTCAGCGCACGCTCGTACATCGCCTCGTATCCGGCCGCCGGCCGCGCCCACGAGTGGTCCTCGGCCATGCCCCGGGCGACGATCGCGGCCCAGCGGGCCGGCTCGGCGAAGGCGGCGAGGGCGCGCAGGCCGGCGTCCAGGAGGGCATCCGCGTCAGGGGGGCCGAAGGAGAAGCCGTTGCCGGCGCCAGGATCCGCGTCGGCGTCGACGATCGTGTCGGCCAGGCCACCGGTCGCCCGGACGATGGGGACCGTGCCGTAGCGCAGGGCGATCATCTGGCCCTGCCCCGAGGGCTCGAAGCGGGAGGGCATGAGGAACGCGTCGGCGCCGCCGTAGATGCGGCGCGCCCCGTCGCGGTCGAAACGGTCGAGGACGACGACCCGCCCGGGCCGCCGTGCGCCGAGATCCTGGAGGCCGGCGACCAAGTCCCGGTCGCCGGTGCCGAGGACGATGAGCCGGGCCCCCGCCTCGACGAGCCGCCCGGCGGCCCCGGCGAGCAGGTCGAAGCCCTTCTGGGGATCGAGCCGGCCGACCAGGCCGAGGATCGGCCCGGCCGGGTCGAGACCGTGCCGTTCCGCCAGGTCGGCGCGGCAGACGGCCTTGCCCGTCCGGTCGGCCGCGGAGTAGGGCGCCGGGAGCGCAGGATCGACGGCCGGATCCCACAGCCCCTGATCGATGCCGTTGAGGATGCCCAGATACCGATCCCCGAGCGCGCGCAGGAGGTCGTCGGTGCCGGCCCCGTACTCCGGGTGGCGCGACTCGCGGGCGTAGGTGGGGCTCACGGTGTTGACCAGGTCGGCGCTCCCGATCGCCTCGCGCAGGAGATCGACGCCGCGGGCATCGCCGGCCTTCTCCCCCTCGGGGCCGAGTTGCCAGGCCTGCTCGCGCGGCGTCCAGCCGTGATAGGCGAGGTTGTGGCAGGTCAGGACGGTCGCGGGGGCGCGGGCGCCGGACCCCGCCAGCGTGGCCGCGGGAGCGCGAGTCGCCAGGAGCAGCGGGCCGGCCTGCCAGTCGTGTCCGTGGAGCACGTCGACGGCCTCGCCGTCCAGCCGGATGCCCTCGAGGGCCGCGGCCCCCAGGAGGGCGAAGCGGGCGGCATTGTCGGGGAAGTCGCGGCCGTCCTGACCGTAGTAGCCGGGCCGGTCGAAGCTGAAGGGATGGTCGACGAGGCGGAGCCGGTAGCCGTCGGCGTCGCCATCGACCAGATCGACCGTGGCCAGGTCCCCGACGTCCCGGCGGACCCCCGGCGGAAGGCCGACGGGCAGGCTGACCGTGCGCCGGCGGAGCGGGCCGGCGGGCGGCTGGAGCCCCCGGTAGAAGGGCAACACGACGTCGACCCGATGGCCGCGCGCGCCGAGCGCCCGGGCCAGAGCGTCAACGACGTCGGCCAACCCCCCGGTCTTGGCGAACGGTTCGCATTCGGAGGCGACCATCACGATGTGCACGGCCGGATGCTAACGTCTCCGGCGCCCCGGACCGTGTAGCATCGGCGGCTGCATGCTGCCCCTCGAGGTCCCCGCGGCGCCCACGCTGCCCTTGCGCCTGCCGCGCCAGCTGGAGGGCCTGCGCCGCCTCGCCTACAACCTGTACTGGACCTGGCACCCCGAGCTGCGCTCGCTCTTCAGCCGCATCGACCCCGCGGTGTGGGCCCGCTCGCGCAGCCCGATCCCCGTCCTCCACGGCCTCCAGGACTGGTCGCGCCTGCTCGAGGACAGCGACTTCCTGGCCGAATACCAGACCCAGCTGGCCGAGTTCGACGCTTACATGGCCAACGGCGCGGGCCACTGGTTCGCGCGCCGGCACGGCGACGAGATCGGCGGCCCGGTGGCCTACTTCTGCGCCGAGTACGGCCTCCACGAGTCGCTGGCCGTCTACTCGGGCGGGCTGGGGGTGCTCGCCGGCGACCACTGCAAGACCGCCTCGGACATGGCCCTCCCCTTCGTCGCCGTCGGCCTGCTCTACCGGCACGGCTACTTCCGCCAGGCCATCGACGCCGACGGCCACCAGGAGCACGCCTACCCCGACTACGAGCCGGACCGGCTGCCGATCCTGCGCGTCTCCGGCGCCGACGGGCTGCCCCTCGACATCAGCGTCGAGCTGCCCGACCGGAGCGTCGTTGCGGCCGTCTGGCTGGCCCAGGTCGGCCGGGTGCCGCTCCTGCTCCTCGACACCGACGTGCCCGCCAACGAGCCCGAGGACCGGCCCATCACCCACCAGCTCTACGTGCGCGGCCGGGAGATGCGCCTCCACCAGGAGATCGTCCTGGGCGTGGGCGGCGTGCGCGCCCTGCGGGCGCTCGGCATCCGGCCCGCGGTCTGGCATCTCAACGAGGGCCACTCCGCCTTCATGCTCGTCGAGCGGGCCCGCGAGCTGACCGCCGCCGGGGAGCCCGCCGAAGCCGCCCTCGAGAGCGTCCGCAGAGACGCGGTCTTCACCATCCACACCCCGGTCTCGGCCGGCAACGAGCGCTTCGAGGCGCCCGTCGTGCGGCGCCTGGCCGGCCCCCTGCTGGAGGGTTCCGGCCTGCCCCTCGAGCGCGTGCTCGAGCTGGGCCGGGGCAGCGACGACGACCCCGCCATCTTCGACATGACCGCCTTCAGCCTGCGCCTGACGCGCGGCGCCAACGCCGTCAGCCGGCTCCACATGGACACCGCCAACGCCACCTGGCAGGGCACGCCGCGCTCGGCGATCATCGGCATCACCAACGGCATCCACGCCCCGACCTGGGTGGGCGGACCGGTCCGCTCGCTCTACCAGGCCTTCGGGGCGGATCTCGATGCGCTCGGCGACGCCGAGCCCGCCGGGCGCTTCTGGGAGCACCTCGAGCGGCTGCCCGACCGCGAGCTGTGGGAGGCCCACCGGCGCCAGAAGCTGGCCCTGGCGATCTTCGCCCACGGCCGCCTGCTGCGCCAGTTCGCCCGCCACGGCGAATCCCCCGAGACACTCGCCGCGCTGGCCGATGCGCTCGACCCGGACGTCCTGACCATCGGCTTCGCGCGCCGCTTCGCGACGTACAAGCGGGCCTCCCTGCTGCTGAGCCAGGAGGATCGCCTGGCGCGCCTGTTGTGGGATCCCGAACGGCCGGTCCAGATCGTCTACGCGGGCAAGGCCCACCCGGCGGACCGGCCCGGCCAGCGGGTCATCCAGGAGATCTTCGAGCGCACCCGCTCGCCTCGCCTGCGCGGCCGGATCTACTTCCTCGAGGACTACGACATGCGCATCGCCCGCCACCTCGTGCAGGGCGTCGACGTGTGGCTCAACAACCCCCGCCGGCCCCTCGAAGCCTCGGGCACGAGCGGCATGAAGGCGGCCGCCAACGGGGCGGTCAACTGTTCGGTCCTCGACGGTTGGTGGGACGAGGGTTGGACCGGCAGCAACGGCTGGGCCATCGGCGGCCGCCAGACGGTCGAGGACGAGGGCGCCCAGGACTGGGCGGATGCCAGCGACCTCTATCGGCTGCTCGAACAGGAGATCGTGCCGCGCTTCTACGAGCGCGACGGGGACGGCCTGCCGCGGGCCTGGATCGCGCTCATGAAGGCGTCCATGGCGTCGACGATCTGGCGCTTCTCGACGACGCGGATGCTCGAGGAGTACGTCGAACGGCTCTATCTGCCGGCGGCGCTGGCGGGGGAGTCGGCGCCGCGGGTGCTCGCCGCCGAAGGTGTCTGACCGGCCTGGCGGGGATCCCGGCATGGATGCACGGCGTCTGGCCCTGGCCCTCGTGATCCACAACCACCAACCGGTGGGCAACTTCGGCTGGATCATCGAGGAGGTCCACCGGGTCGCCTACGAGCCGATGATCGGCGCCCTGGAGCGCCATCCCGGCATCCGGGTCGGGCTCCACTACAGCGGTCCCCTGCTCGAATGGATGCTCGCCGAGCGGCCCGCGACGATCGCCCGGCTGCGGGCGCTCGCGGAGCGCAGCCAGGTCGAGATCCTCGGCGGCGGCTGGACCGAGCCCATCCTGGCCGCCCTGCCCGAGGCCGACCGCGGGCCGCAACTGCGGCGCATGGCCGACGCGGTCGAGCGGCTCTTCGGGCGCCGCCCGCGCGGGGCCTGGTTGGCCGAACGCGTCTGGGAGCCGTCGCTGCCGGCGGACCTGGCCAGCGCCGGCTACGAGTGGACGATCGTCGACGACAACCACCTGCGCGCCGCGGCCGTGCCCGCGGCGGCGACCTGGAGCGCCCTGAGCACCGACGACCAGGGCCAGCGGCTGACCGTCTTCGGGACCCAGGAGGGCCTCCGCTACCGCATCCCCTTCGGCGAGGTGGACGAGCTGATCGGCTACCTCCACGAGCAGGCCGATGACGGCGGCGAGCGGATCGGGCTGATGGGCGACGACGGCGAGAAGTTCGGGGCCTGGCCGACGACCTGGGAGCACTGCTGGGGCGCGGGCGCCTGGGTCGAGCGCTGTTTCACGGCCCTCGAGGAGAACGGCGCCTGGCTGGCCACGACGACCCCGAGCGGCTGGCTCGGGCAGCACCCGCCGGCGACGAGGGTCTACCTGCCCACCGACGCCTACGTCGAGATGACCGAGTGGGCCCTGCCGGCGGACCAGGCCGGGCCGTTCCACGCGGCGCTGACGGCGGCCCGGGCGGCCGGAGCCCCGGAGGCCCGCTTCCTGCAGGGCGGCTTCTGGCGCAACTTCCAGGCCCGCTACCGCGAGATCAACGATCTCCACAAGCAGATGCTGCGGACATCGGCCAAGGTCCGGGCGATGCCCGACGGCGCAGCCAGGGAGCGCGCGCTCGATCACCTCCAGCGGGGCCAGTCGAACGACTGCTACTGGCATGGGCTATTCGGGGGCATCTACATCGTGCACATGCGCATGGCCACGCTCGCCCACCTCATCGCCGCCGAGGACGCCGCCGACACCGCCGCGGCAGGACGCCCGGAGGGCGAGACCGCGGTGCTCACCGACTGGGACCTCGACGGGCGGCCCGACGCGCTCCTGGCCGGTCCCGGCCAGGTCATCGCCGTCGACCTCGACGAGGGCGCCGGGATCGGCGCCTGGGACCTGCGCGCCAGCCGGGTAGCGCTGGCCGCGGTGATGCGCCGACGGCCCGAGGCCTACCACGAGCGCCTGCGGGCCCACGAAGAAGGGCGGGCCG
>JBIOIE010000088.1:0-6690 GCA_044449605.1 Candidatus Limnocylindrales bacterium
CATCCGGGCTAGATCGCGGCGACGTACGGGGCGAGTCGCTCGGCGCCGGGAGTGTTGACAGGCCCCTATGAGATCGCCGCCCTCCTCACGATTCACACTTGCGACATGCCGCGCTGGGCGCCGCCCGCCATCCCCACCCCGGCCCGCTCCGGGTCCGGACCGTACCATGCCGTCGGGGGACGACGGAGGGCTGTCGTGAAGCCTGAAGAGCCGGTCCGGCGTCGGCGGGTGCATGTGCCGCGTCTGGGTCCTGCCTGGCCCGCCGCTCCTAACGGGGGACCGCCGGGTCCGGCACATCGGCAGCGGCGCTGGCACGTCGAGCTCGGCGGGTTCGACTACGTGGTCGAACTCGGCCCGGAAGGCTTCTGGACGGGTGCGCCCCGCCGATTCTTCGTGGATGGCGCGGCCTACTCGCTCGGGCGGTTCCTGCACATCGGGCCGCGGCACTGTGCGTTCAGGGTGGGTGGCCTGCCGGCGACGCTCACGATGCGGGCGATCTGGCCCGGTGCCGTCGAGCGGGACCGCGGCGCCCGGCGGGCCTTCACCGGCTGGCTCCGCTACGAGCTCGTGGTCGACGGGCAGGCAGAAGGCTCCTGGGTGCTTCGCCAGCGTGGCATGCGATGGCGCTTCTTTGCCCCGGGCACGCCCATCCCCGAGCCCTCGCTGATGGACAGGCCCCAGTCGAGCCCGCCTGACGAAGACGTCGCCCCGTAGCCTCACGCGGCCCCGCTCTGCTCCCCGTCAGTAGCTGGCGGGTCCGCCAGAGGGTCGCGAGGCGGGGGCGTCGGGGCTCGTTTCGCGCCTTCGCGCCGGCCTCGCGGCGAAGCAAGCTCACACAAGCAGGCGCGTAACCTCGAACATCACCATGGCGGGGAGGACGATCGCGGCGAGGCCCAGCAGGACGAACTGGATGGCGTCCTGTGTGTGTCCGTAGCGGATACCCGCGAAGCGCTCGAGGGCCTTGAAGAAACGCCGCGCTCAGCATGCCCGCGATTGCGTAGACGAAGCCGCCAGCGAACGCGGCCGGGATGGCAAACACGACGAGCAGTCTCAGGTTGCCTCCGCCGCTCGCGACCCCCCACAACATGCCCGCTTCGGCACTCGCGATCGCCACGAGCAGCTCGAGGTACATGCCCGCGTCTTCGTTCCGATGGGCGTTCAGGCCCTGCAGTTCGGCAGCGGCGGACCCGATGGCAGTCCCGGTCTGGCCGCGGATCGCGATCCGTGCCCCCGTGGGATCGGTCGTGTCGCCGCCGAGCCAAGTGAGCTGGTAGGCGCGGGCGTCCTTCACGGCCTCGCGGATCTCCGACGCCCGGAGGTCGTTCTCGATCGAGTCCGCGCTCGTGCCCACCCGCCGCAAGACCTCCAGCTGCTCTTCGGGCAGGAAGCTCTGCACATCGACCGTCAGCAGGATGAGTGCGCGGACCTCCTCGTCGGGTTTGCCCGCTGCGACCTGGGCTTCCCCACAGCGCATGATCGCCGAGAGGAGTCGCGGCTTGGGGCACGGGAGCTCCCTCGCCGGGGCCACCTCCTCGCCAATGTGGCGAGCCCGCACCGTTCTGAAGCGCTCCACGAGATCAGTGGCTTCTGTCAGGTCCAGCGTTTCCGGCTTGGGACGCGGCGCCACCCAGTGGGCGCGCATGCGCACGCTCTCGCTCGACGTCCGCCTCAGTGACACTGGGCAACGGACCACCTCAAGACCGGTGCCGGGCCGCGATCGCGATCGGTCCCTCCATCCACGCAGGGGACGCGCTGTTGACGCGCCCATTACAGCGGATGACGCAGGCGACGTCGAGCAGTAGGCCATTCGGCCCCTCCGCGCGCGCGTTGGGCGATTGTTCACCGTGGACCTTGCGCCCGCGCGTCGAGCGATAGGCGATCGTCTCCAATCGTCGGCCGCCGGTTGGAGCAGTCCGCGCGGCGCCGCCCCTCTACGATCCCTAAGTACGTGCGTGAGTAGAGGTCTTGAGAATCGCAGCTGTGCGTGATGCTTCCGAGGTGCTCGCGGCTTAGCCCCGAGACGAATGTCCTATTCGGGAGTGTGCGATTGCCATCTCCGGACACCAAGTCGAGCGTTGCTGGCGTTGCGTAAGGGGCACATCCTGCCCCACCGACCCACACCGAAGACGGAAAACGGGGCGCGGGTCCCCGGAACGTGTCAACGACAGGGCGGGGTCTGGCCACCGGATGCGCGGTGCGCTAACGTCCGACCGACATGCTGCGCGTGGTGGGCGGATGATCTGCAGGAACTGCAGCGCCGAGAACCGGGCCGGACGCAAGTTCTGCGCCGAGTGCGGCGCGGCGCTGACGCCGCCCTGCCCCTCCTGCGGGGCGTACAACGAGCCGAGCGAGAAGTTCTGCGGCGAATGCGGCACGCCCGTCAGCGGCGGCGCAGCGGTCGCCCCGGCTACGAAGGCCTCGGCGGCGGCGCCGCAGGCGGAGCGGCGCGTGGTCTCGATCCTCTTCCTCGACCTCGTCGGGTCCACCGCGCTCGCCGAGGGTCGCGATCCCGAGGAGACGCGCGACCTCCTGACCCGCTACTTCGACCTCGCCCGGGACGTCATCGTCCGCTACGGCGGGTCGGTCGAGAAGTTCATCGGCGACGCCGTGATGGCGGTGTGGGGCGCTCCGACGGCGCACGAGGACGATGCCGAGCGGGCCGTCCGCGCCGGGTTGGATCTCGTGGCGGCGGTCAAGACACTCGGCCCTTCCATACAGGCGCGCGCCGGCGTCCTAACCGGTGAGGCGGCCGTGACGATCGGCGCGGTCGGTCAGGGCATGGTCGCCGGCGACCTCGTCAACACGGCGTCCCGCCTCCAGTCCGTCGCGCCAGCAGGCGCCGTGCTCGTGGGCGAGGCCACGCAACGTGCCGCCGCGCGGGCGATCGCGTTCGAGCCGGCCGGCGACACGCTCCTCAAGGGCAAGGCCGCGCCCGTGCCGGCATGGCGTGCCGCGCGTGTCGTGGCGGAGCGAGGCGGGCGGAATCGCGCCGAGACGCTGGAGGCGCCGTTCGTGGGCCGCGACGACGAGTTGCGCCTGCTCAAGGACCTCTTCCATGCCACGGTGCGCGAGGGGCGGGCGCGGCTCGTCTCCGTCATCGGGCCGGCCGGCATCGGCAAGACCCGCCTGGCCTGGGAGTTCCTGAAGTACCTCGACGGCCTGGTCGAGACGGTCTGGTACCACGACGGCCGCAGTCCGGCCTACGGCGACGGCATCAGCTTCTGGGCCCTAGGCGAGATGGTGCGCCGGCGGGCTGGGCTACTCGAGGGCGACGACGAGGCCACGACCCGCCTCAAGATCGCCACGCTGGTGGCCGAGCACGTGCCCGACGAGGAGGAGCGGCGGTGGATCGAGCCGGCCTTGCTGACGCTCCTGGGCGTGGGCTCCGGCGTGGGCTCAGACCAGCTGTTCGGCGCCTGGCGCACCTTCTTCGAGCGCCTTGCGGCCTCCGCGCCGGTCGTCCTCGTGTTCGAGGACCACCACTTCGCCGACAGCGGCCTGCTTGACTTCGTCGACCACCTGATGGAGTGGAGCCGCACCGTTCCCATCTACGTGGTGACCCTGGCCCGTCCGGAGCTGCTGGAGAAGCGGCCCGACTGGGGTGCCGGCAAGCGCAACTTCACGTCGCTCTACCTGGAACCGCTGCCCGAATCGGCCATGCACGAGCTGCTGGCGGGGCTCGTGCCTGGCCTGCCAGCGCCGGCCGTTCGCGCCATCGTGGCGCGCGCAGACGGCGTGCCGCTCTACGCGGTCGAGACGGTGCGCATGCTCGTGGCGCAGGGCCGCCTGCGGACGGAGGGCGAGACCTACATCCCCACGGCCGACCTGAGCAGCCTCGACGTGCCCGAGACGCTGACCGCGCTCATCGCCAGCCGCCTCGACGGCCTGGAGCCGGCCGACCGGGCGCTCGTCGCCGACGCCGCCGTCCTCGGCCAGAACTTCACCCTGGCCGGGCTCGCGGCCGTCTCCGGCCACGCCACGGGGGAGCTGGAGCCCCGCCTCCGGACCCTCGTCCGGCGCGAGATCCTGGCCCTCGAAGCCGACCCGCGCAGCCCGGAGCGTGGCCAATATGCTTTTGTCCAGGCGCTCATCCGGGAGGTCGCCTACAACACGCTCGCGCGGGGCGACCGGAAGATCCGCCATCTCGCGGCGGCGCGCTTCTTCGAGTCGCTGGGGACCGACGAACTGGCCGGCGCGCTGGCCGGCCACTACCTTGCCGCCCACGCCAACGCCGCCGCCGGTCCGGAGGCCGATGCGCTGGCCGGCCAGGCCCGCATCGCCCTGCGCGCCGCCGGGGAACGGGCCTCGTCGCTGGGCGCGCACGATCAGGCCATCGGCTTCTACGAGCAGGCCCTGTCGATCACGACCGATCCAACCGAGGAGGCCCGGCTGCACACGGAGGCGGCGGCCGCAGCCAAGTCGGTCGGACGCGTCGACGACGCCGACCGTCACTACCGGGCCGCGCTCGAGCACCATCGGGCCACGGGCGACCGATCCGCCCAGGCGGCCACGATCGCCGGCCTCGGCGAGGCGCTCCTCACCTCGTACCGTACGGAACCGGCCCTGGAACTCCTCGTGGGCGCCTCGACCGAGCTCGCCGACCTGGGTGACGACGCCGCCCTCGTCCGCCTGCGCGGTCAGCTGGCGCGGGCGTACTTCTTCAATGACGAGGACGCGCGGGCCGTGCAGGTGGCCGACGGCGTCCTGGAGGCGGCTGAGCGGCTCGATCTGGTCGCCGTCGTCGCCGATACCCTGATCACCCGGGGCAGCGCGTTGACCGTCCTCGGGCGTCGCTACGAGGGCCTCGGGGCGATCGACGCCGGCTGTCGCCTGGCGGCCGATCATGGCTTCCTGCGGACCCAGGTCCGGGGGCTCATCAACCTGTGCTCGCTCTCGATCGACGACGATCCACGAGCCGCCCTGGCAGCCATCCGCGAGGGGCTCGCGATCGCCGAACGGCTTGGCGAGCGGACCTTCCAGCTCTTCGATAACGCGTTCACCGCCGACCTGGCCATCGGCGACTGGGATCCGCTCGAGGGGCTGCTCGAGCCGATCCTGGGACTCGAGGCCCGCTCGCTGCGGGCCGTGGCCGCCTCGGACCTAGCGACCCTGCGGGCGTTCCGTGGCGAGCCGGCGGGCGAGCTGCTGGCCCAGCTCCAGGCGCTCCCGGACGTCGAAGGCGACACGGTCAGGGCGTCGGTGCTGGCCTGGGTGAACATGGTCACGGCCTTCGCGGCCGGCGACTATGCCATCGCACGCGCTCACGCCCACGAGTGGGCGCGGGTGTTCACCCAGGGGATCGCAGAGGGGTACGTGCTGGCGGCCCGCTGCGCCCTCGGCCTGCGCGATGCCGCCGCCGCGCGCGAGGACCTGGACCGGAGCCAGCCGTCCACCCGGCGCGGCCGCGCTATCGACTCCGAACGGACGGGGATCCAGGCTGGCATCGCCGCGCTCGAGGGCCGTCCTGACGAGGCGATGGCCGGCTTCCGCGCGGCGCTCGCGGATCAGCGCGACCTGGGCCTGGAGTGGTACGAAGCGCTCTGCACGCTCGATGTCGCCCCGCTGCTCGATCCCGACGACCCCGAGGTCCGCGCGGAGGTGGAGCGGACGAGGGGGATCCTCGTCCGCCTGCGGGCGACCCCCTTCATCGCCCGACTCGATGGCTTCGGGGCTGCGTCACCGGCGGCGCCCGTCCAGCCGGTCGGATCATGAACCTGGGAGCTGGCGCGGGCACAGCGTGGCCCTCGCGCGCACCGGGCCGGGAACGGGGCAAGCGTCGCCACTCCACAACTCCCCGGCGGGATGGGCCCCATCTGACTGCTGCGGCCTCGTGATGACGTAATCACACGGGCGGCGGCGACCGTCCGCACCACGTCCACGTCGGCGACGTTGCCGAAGACGCCGCAGTCATCCGGCCCCGAGGTCGACGCGTGCCTCGTCGAACTCGATCCCGAGCTCGCGGAGGCCGCGCGCCGAGCCGTGGGGGAGGCCGGGGTGGACATCGCGTCGGGGTCGAGCGTCAGCGCAAGGTCGTCAACCTGAAGTTGCTGGAGCGGCTGTTCAGCGGCACGGGACGCCTCCGGGAAGCAACAGCGGGACGCTGGACGGGGCACGGGGCCCCTCACACAGCACGTTCCGAGCGTCGCGTGCGTTCGATTGGTCATTCTGGTCGGGGCGAGAGGATTTGAACCTCCGACCTCATCGTCCCGAACGATGCGCGCTGCCAAGCTGCGCCACGCCCCGACCGAGAGCCAACGACGCGATGCCGTGGGGAGGGGAGTATAGCCCAGGGACCATGCCGCACCCCCGCCGGCCAGGTCCGGCGCTCGCGGGATGTGCACCGCGGCCGACGACCTTCCGCCGAGCATCGCCGCTCGCTATCCTCCGCGTGGAGGCCCGAGGTACCGGTCCGACCGTGACTCGGTGGCGTGCCGCAGGGCAAGGAGGTCGGGGTGACCGAAGAAGGCTGGCGTCGCATCGCGATGATCCTGGCGGTCCTGCTTGGCTTCGGGGCGGCGGTGCTCCTCCTGCCCCGCGGCGGAACGAGTGGCGCCTCTCCGACCCCGACTCTCGTCGCTGGTGGGAGTTCCACGCCCAGCCTGGCGACGGGGACTGCGACCCCCGAGCCGCCGACCGACGTGCCGTCCCAGGTGCCGATCGCGAGCCCGACGCCGTCGCCCAGCCCCACCC
>JBIOIE010000089.1:0-6685 GCA_044449605.1 Candidatus Limnocylindrales bacterium
GAGGCGGGCAGGCCGCGTCCAGGGCCGCCCCTCGGCCTTCCAGGACTGGAAGCCGCCGACCATGTTGACGACATCGCGGTAGCCCATGTCCTGGAGCTGCTGGGCGGCGAACGCCGAGCGGGTACCCCCGGCGCAATAGACGACCATCGGCCGCTCGCGGTCCGGTGCTGCCGCCTCGATGCGGCTCTCCAGGTACCCGCGGGGCACGAACACCGCGCCGGGCAGGTGGCCCTCGGCCCACTCCTCGGACTCGCGCACGTCGACGAGCAGCGCGCCGCGGTCGGCCAGCGCCTGGGCGTCGTCGTTGCTGACCTCGCGGGTGACGCTGCGCGCCTCGCGCAGGAGCTGGGCGAACGTCTTGGTCATGCCACGCCGTCCTCGGTGCTGGCCTGCCAGGCGATGCGGTCGGCAAGCGCGCGGCGGAGGGTGTCGAGCGAGAGGAGCGCGCACTTCAGGCGGGCCGGGCTGATGGCGATGCCCAGCTCATCGAGGACGTCCTGGCGGCCGAGCTTGGCGATCTCGGCCAGCGGCTGGCCCTTGATCGAATCGGTCAGCATCGAGGCCGAGGCCTGGCTGATGGCGCAGCCGCGGCCGGTGAAGGCCACCTCGTCGATGACGCCGGCCTCGCTGATGCCGAGCATCAGGGTGATCCGGTCGCCGCACAGCGGGTTGGCGCCCTCGTAGACGGCATCGGGCTCGGCCAGCGTGCCGAAGTTATGGGGGTGGCGGTAGTGCTCGAGGATCTCGTCGCGGTAGAGGTCGTCCATGTCAGTCTGTCCCGAAGATCTTGGCCACTTTCGCGAGCGCGGCGGCCAGCCGGTCGACGTCGTCGCGGTCCGAATAGACGTTGAAGCTGGCCCGTGCCGTGGCGGCCTGACCGAGCCTCTCGTGGAGGGGCTGCGTGCAATGGTGGCCGGCGCGGACGGCGATGGCCTCGCGGTCGAGGAGCGTGGCCAGATCGTGGGCATGGACGCCGGGCAGGTTGAAGGTCACCACGCCCGCGTGCTGGTCGATCTCGGGCGGGCCGAAGATCTCGATGCCGGGCACCGCGCGGGGCAGGACCTCGAGGGCGTAGGCGGTCAGCTCGCGCTCGTGCTCCCGGGCGTTGGCCATGCCGATGCCCTCGAGGTAGGTGAGCGCCGCCCCGAGGCCGATGGCCGCGGCGATATCCGGCGTGCCCGCCTCGAACTTCCAGGGCACGTCGTTGAACTCGGTCCGGCGCAGGTGCACCTCGCGGATCATCTCGCCACCGGCGAGGAAGGGTGGCATCGACTCGAGCAGCTCGCGGCGGGCCCAGAGCGCCCCGGAGCCGGTCGGGCCGAGCGTCTTGTGGCCGGAGAAGACGTAGAAGTCGGCCCCGATATCGGCAACGTCGACGGGCAGGTGGGGAACGGCCTGGGCGCCGTCGACGAGGACCAGCGCGCCGGCCTCGTGGGCCAGCGCCACCATCTCCTTGACCGGCGTGATGGTGCCGATGCCGTTCGAGACATGCGTGAAGGCGACCAGCTTGGGGTGCGTGCGCAGGAGCACCTCGTAACTCTGGCGGACGAGGTGGCCCTCGTCGTCGATGGCCACGAACTCGAGGTCCGCGTCGCGCTCCTGGGCGAGCAGCTGCCAGGGCACGAGGTTGGCGTGGTGCTCCAGCTCGGTGAGCACGATCGTGTCGCCCGAGCCGATCTGGTGGCGGCCCCATGAATACGCGACCAGGTTGATGGCCTCGGTCGCGTTGCGCACGAAGACGATCTCGCGCCGGTCCCTGGCGCCGAGGAAGCGGGCGGTCGTCGTGCGCGCGGCCTCGTAGGCCGCCGTCGCCTCCTCGCCGGTGGTGTAGATGCCGCGGTGGACGTTGGCCGTGTAGCGGCTGTTGTAGTCGTTCACGGCGTCGATGACGACGCGCGGCTTGAGGGCGGTCGCAGCCGAGTCGAGATAGGCCAGCCGGCGGCCGTCGAAGTCGCGTTCGAACTGGGGGAAGTCGGCCCGGATGGCGACCGGGTCGAGCGCCTTGACGATGGCCATCGCGGGATCCCTGCCGGCGCTCAGTGGCTCAGCGCCGCGAGCTCGGCCGCGATCTCGGCCTCGGTCTCGGGCTTGTCGTGGGCCAGGTCCTCCTCGTAGCCGGCGGCCTTCAGGATCGGGGCGTAACCCTCCTCCTCGAGGCGCAGGGCGAGGTCGCGGCCGCCCGATTCGAGGATCCGGCCCCGGGCGAGCACATGGACGACGTCCGGCTTGATGTAGTTGAGGAGGCGCTGGTAGTGGGTGATGACGAGCACCCCGAGGTTGGGGTTGAGCTGGGCGTTGACGCCTTCGGCGACGATCCGCAGAGCATCGATGTCGAGGCCCGAGTCGGTCTCGTCGAGGATCGCCATCTCGGGCTCGAGGACGGCCATCTGGAGCATCTCCAGGCGCTTCTTCTCGCCGCCCGAGAAGCCGTCGTTGACGTAGCGGGCGGCGAAGCGGTCGTCGAGGCGGAGCAGGGTCATCTTCTCGCGGATGAGCTTGCGGAAGTCGCCCATCGACATCGCGTTGCGGGTCAGGTCGGACGGGTCGATCTCGCTGTCGCCGCCGCTGACCGGGCGGCGCCGGGCGTTGAGGGCCGTGCGCAGGAAGCTGGCGACGGAGAGGCCGGGGATCGCGGTCGGGTACTGGAAGGCCAGAAAGAGGCCGAGCCGGGCGCGCTTGTCGGGCGAGAGCTTGCGCAGGTCCTGGCCCTTGAAGAGGATCTCGCCCTTCGTGATCGTGTAGGCGGGGTGGCCCATGAGCGCGTAGGCCAGCGTCGTCTTGCCCGAGCCGTTGGGGCCCATCACGGCATGGACCTCGCCCTTGCCGACGGTCAGGTCGATCCCGGAAAGGATCTCCTTCTCGGGCGCCGCGACGGGCACGACGTGGAGGTCACGGATGACGAGGTCCTGGTCGCTCACGGGTTGTTGGCTCCTGGTGCGTCTTAGCTGATCGCCGGCGCCGGGACCGGGTCGCCGGAGGTGCCCGTGTGGAAGGGATGGGCGGTGGCGCGGGGACGCACGAGATCGGCGAGGCTGATCGAATCGAGGGCCGTGCTGAGGGCGTCGCGGACCTTGACCCAGAGGAGGTTGACGGTACAGAACCCAGTCCGCTCGCAGATGCTCGCGTCGTGCGGGTCCTCGCTGGCGCAGATCATCGGCGCCAGCGGGCCTTCCAGCGCGCGGAGCACCTCGCCCATGCGGATCGAGCCAGGGTCGCGGGTCAGCTCGTAGCCTCCGTGCGCGCCGCGCGTGCTGTGCACGAGGCCCGCATCACGCAGGCTGACGACGAGCTGCTCGAGATAAGGCCGGGGCAGGTTCTCGTGGTCGGCGACCTCGCCCAGGCTGACCGGTCCGCGCCCGTGGTGGCGGGCAAGCTCGACCATGAGGCGAACGCCGTACTCGCCGCGGGTCGAGAAGTGGACCGCCCCCGAGCTGGGCAGGATCGTGCGCATGGTTCTCCGCTGTCGCGTCGCCGGCGCCCAGGGCCGGCGGGGAAATCCGACGATATCCGTCGGGATTGGAGTCTAGCCCAAGCCGACGGAGAGCGTCAACGACGCGCTGGGTGCTGAGTCCGGCGGGACCGCGTCCCCGTTACTTGCGGTCGGAGCCGCCCGACTGGGTAGGCCGCGACGAGTGGATCGTGAAGCCCGCGAAACGCGCCAGCTCCTCCTCCGAGACGCCAAGCAACGTATCGACGCCGATGTCTTCATCGACATCGGGCCAGTGGATGCTGGTGCCCGCGGCCTCGATGTGCGCGTGGCGGCGCTGGGCAGGGGTGGCATCGGCGAGCCGCGGGAAGCGTCCAAGGGGCGTTCGGACTTCGCGTCCGTTGGACAGTGTCACGATGAGTGAGGTGTCATCGCACCGGACCGCGGTCGCGACGCCCAGCTCAACGGTGGTCGCAGGACTCAATCCAGCTCTCCATGAACTCCAGATGGTGCGCCCGGATGAGCGTTTCGATGATGACCAGTCGTCGGCGATTGTATCCGCCGTCGTAGGCCAGCTCGATCGGGTCGAGCCAGAACTTGGCCGTCTGCCTCCCCCGCGTGATGTGAACGTGCGGCGGCTCGTCGCAATCGGCCGAGCGGATCCCGAACCGGTAACCACCCTCGATCAACCACGTGGGCATAGCTGCGAGCGTGGCAAGCGACGCTTATCGGCCGCTCACTTGCGTTCCTCGAGCTCCGCGGCGGGATAAGCTGCAGCGGTGACCGCGCCCGACGCTCGCGAGGACGTCCCAATGCCGGGCGTCGACCTGCCGCCCGTCCCGGGCCTGGTCATGCGCCGCCTTCGGGCGCCGGCGGACTACCCGGCCATGAACCACGTGGCCAACCTGGCTCGCGTCGCGGCGGGCGACCGGTTCGCGACCTCCGACGAGGAGTTCGCCAAGTTCTACGGCCACCTGCCGAACTGCGACCCGGCGCGCGACCTGTTCGTCTTCGCGGTCGACGATGTCGTCGTCGGCTACGCGCGGACGACCGGGTACCAGGAGGTCGGCGGGGAGAAGTCCCGCATCAACGAGGTCATCTGTTTCCTGGATCCGGCCTGGCAACGGCACGGCATCGGGCGGGCGATGCTGAGCGCCCTCGAGGCGCGCGTCGGCGAGATCGCCGCCGCTGAGCCCGGCGTGCCGCTGCGCTACCTCCAGGCCGACGTCGGCCACAAGGCGCTCGGGGCGCAGGCGCTGCTGACCGCCGCGGGCTATGAGGCCGTCCGTTACGGCTTCACGATGCGCCGGCCGACCCTCGACGACCAGCCCGCTGCGCCGATGCCGGAGGGCCTCGAGATCCGCGAGGTCCGGCCCGAGCACCTACGGGCCATCTGGGAGGCCGACCAGGAGGCCTTCCGCGACCACTGGGGCATCGGCGAGCCGACCGAGGCCGGCTACCTGGAGTTTCTCGACACCGCCTCGCCCGACGAGGTCGCCCTCTGGCGCGTCGCCTGGGACGGCGATCAGGTCGCCGGCCAGGTGCGCAGCTACATCAGCGAGGCCGGCAACCAGCGGGACGGCGTGAAGCACGGCTGGGTCGAGAACATCTCGGTCCGACGGCCCTGGCGGCATCGCGGCCTGGCCCGGGCCTTGATGGCCGCCAGCTTCCCGCTCCTGCGCGCCAAGGGCATGGAGGAGGGCATGCTCACCGTCGATACCGAGAACCTGAGCGGCGCCCTCCGCATCTACCAGAGCGTTGGCTTCGAGCAGGTCGGCGTCGACACTGTCTACCGCAAGCGCCTCGGCTAGACGGGAGCGGGGCAGTACCGCGTGAGTCCGGACCCGAGCAGTAGCGGGTGGCGCCGGGCCGCGGCGCGGATCGTGCTCATCTTCATCGTCGCCCGCCTGCTGGTGCTCGGCTGCGCCGTCGTCGTCGAGCGGTTCATGACCCCGGACCCAGCCGGCCCCGCTGGGTCCGCGCTGCAGGCCACCGGCCGGCCGTTGCTGGCCAGCCTGACCTCCTGGGATGCCGTCTACTACCTCGACATCGCCCGCGACGGCTACGGGGCGGGCCCCGTCAATGGGCCGTATCCAGACACGGTCTTCTTCCCGCTCTATCCGGCCACGGTCGCCGGTGCCGCCAAGGTCCTCGGCGGCGACCTGCCCCTGGCGGCGGTGGTCGTGGCCAACGGCGCCGGCCTGGCTGGGCTGTTCGTCGTCCATGCCCTGGCTCGGCGGCGCCTGAGCGAGTCGGGCGCGCTCCTGGCCACGACCCTGGTAGCCATCCAGCCGGGCGCCGTCGCGTTCGCCATGGCCTACAGCGACAGTCTCTTCCTGCTCCTGGCGGTGGGCTGCCTGCTGGCCGCCGAGCGCGGATCGCGCCCGCTCGCGGGAGTGCTCGGGCTGCTGGCCGCGCTGACCCGGTTGCCGGGCGTCCTGTTGATCCTGCCCCTCCTCGTCCTCTTCGCGCTGGCGGATGGACGGCGGCCCCGCCCGTCCTGGCTGTGGGCACTCGGTCCGCCGGCCGGCCTGGCAGCCTTCTGCCTGGCCATCGGCGGGGTCACCGGCGACCCGCTGACGCCGATCAGTGCGCAGGTCAGCTGGGACCTCGGAGTCGTTCCTGGGGCCGTGGCCCAAACCTGGGTGCTGGTCGTGGCGGCGCTCGTGTATGCGCCGACCATCGGGCTCGGGCTCTGGTTGGGCTGGCGCCGGTGGCGGGGCCGGCGGGACCTGGCCGGGGTCTCCTGGGGCCTGGCCAACCTCGGCGCCGTGGTCATCGCGCGGCGCGTCGCGTCGCTGCCCCGCTACATGGCCCCGGTCACGCAACTCGCCGAAGAACTGACGAGCGGGGCTTTCGGGCGCCGCCCGGTGACGGCGATCCTCGTCCTCGCCCTGGCCGGCTACGTCGTCCTGGCCCTGCTCCACTTCAGCCTATTGCTGGCTCCGTAAGGCTTCATCCCCGTCACGACCACCGGCAGTGGTGGCGCCGACCCGGGCGCTCCTGAGGCTCCCGGTGCAGGTGGGCCACACCAGGTAGTCCACGTGATCTACCGCCGTTTCGGCTATGGACAGGCGGCCTCGAACCGGCAAGGCTGCGACGGTGCACCTCCGCCTCGATCGCGCGCTGGTCCTGCCGGTTGCCGTGGCGACCCTTGCCGTTGCCCTCATCCTCGCCACGGCCCCGGGCGACGTCACGGCCGCCCGACCGCGCCGCACCCCGAGGCCGACGCCGCACCCCACGGCGACCGCCACACCC
>JBIOIE010000090.1:0-6669 GCA_044449605.1 Candidatus Limnocylindrales bacterium
GCCCCCACTTCGACGTCCTGACCCCCATCCACCCCATCGAGCTGATCAACCTCGAGACCGACTCGAAGAACCTCAGCCAGCGCCTGATCAACCTCGTGAACCCGATCGGCAAGGGCCAGCGCGCGCTCATCGTCAGCCCGCCCAAGGCCGGCAAGACGATGCTCCTCAAGCAGATCGCCAACGGCATCACGGCCAACTACCCGGAGATCCTGTTGATGGTCGCGCTCATCGGGGAGCGGCCGGAAGAGGTCACCGACATGCGCCGGAGCGTCAAGGGCGAGGTCATCAGCTCGACCTTCGACGAGCCGACCGAGAACCACACGCATGTCGCCGAGATGGCCCTCGAGATCGCCAAGCGCCAGGTCGAGACGGGCCTCGACGTGGTCATCCTGCTCGACTCGATCACCCGCCTCGCGCGCGCCTACAACCTGGCCCTGCCGCCCAGCGGCCGGACCCTCTCCGGCGGCATCGACCCGATCGCCCTCTATCCGCCCAAGCGCTTCTTCGGCGCCGCCCGCAAGATCGAAGAGGGGGGCTCGCTGACGATCATCGGCACCTGCCTCATCGACACGGGCTCGCGCATGGACGACGTCATCTACGAGGAGTTCAAGGGCACCGGCAACAGCGAGCTCATCCTCGACCGCAAGCTGGCCGAGAAGCGTGTCTTCCCGGCCATCGACGTCCAGCGCTCGGGCACCCGGCGCGAGGAGCTGCTGCTCGAGGAAGGCACCCTCAAGATGGTCTGGACGATGCGCCGGATGCTCTCCGCCGTCGGCACCAACGAGGGCATCGAGTTGCTCCTCAACCGGCTCGCCAAGACCGAGTCCAACGCGGCCTTCCTGACCAGCCTGACCAAGGGCGCGGCGGCCGCCGAAAACTGAGCCAGCGCTCCTACCGGGCCGACTATGTCGTCCGAGGAGGTAGCCGACTTCGCTTTGGCCCCCTGGCCATGGGGCCGAAGGTCATTTGACGTCCGCGTGCCCCACCTGCTACGGTCTCGGCGCGAGGCAGGCGTTCGCCAGAGGCTCGGAGGGCCGGCGGACGTCGAAGGCACGAGTGCAGTGCAAGGCCCAGATCCCATACGCGCCAACGGACGGCTACATCTTCCGTCTCGCACCTATGCGCACTGATCCGCGTCCCGGTGCCGTCCTGAACCGAGGAGACCGTATTGCAGCAGGCGGCGGTCTTCGTGCGTCGCGCTCTGTGGCGCGCCGTGCGAGACGCTCGTCGGGCATTCGCCCGGCTCCCTGATCCCCGGCACCTGGCCGGCTCGATCGCGCAGGCGGTCGCGGCGGTCGCCGCGGCGCGCACGCCGGACCGGCGTGTCCAGGTCAGCGGTCGCGGGATCGCCCGCCAGCTGCGCCAGTTCCTTCGCTCGCCTCTCCTCGAGATCAGCGCCGACCGGCGCGGCGCCCCGGTCCTCGTCGTGGCCCTTGTTCTCCTGGCGTCGTTGCTCGCTCTCCCGCCGTCGAGCGGGACCGCCAGCGCCGCCGCTCCCGATCCGACCGCCGCAGCCGCGCGCATCGCCGCACTCGCCGGTGGGCCGGCCGGCTCGACCCAGCTGACCGCGAGCGGTGACGGAGAGCGGGGCTTCCAGCCGTACGCGCCGCCGGCCGACCTGAACGCCACGACGGACGGCAACACGGCCGATCAAGGGACCCTGGGCAGCTTCGCGGCGGACGGCACGCTGCTCAAGCCGTTCTCCGTCGCCGACCAGCTCGGCGGCATCGACGGCCAGGTCCAGAGCTACACGGTGCGCGCCGGCGACACGCTCTCCAAGATCGCCGCCCGGTTCGGCCTCAACGTCTCTTCGCTGTTCTGGGCGAACAAGCTCAAGAACACGGACTCGCTCAAGGTCGGCCAGGTGCTCGCCATCCCGCCCATCGACGGTGTGCTCTACGTGGTCAAGGAGGGCGACACGATCGAGTCGATCGCCGCCACCTTCCATGCCGACATAGACAAGATCGTGACCTACAACGGCCTGAGCGGCGACGTCGTGGTCATCGGCGAGACGATCATGGTCCCCGACGGACTCGGCAAGGCGCTGCCGGCATCGTCGTTCGGCCCTCTCGGCAGGTGCGGGAGCTGCTCGTACGCCGGGCCGATGACCTGGCCCGTCGATGGCTGGTACTTCATCAGCCAGTACTTCCACCCCGGCCACCTGGCCATCGACATCGCGGCGCACTACGGCACGCCGGTCGTGGCCGCGGTCTCCGGCCGGGTCGTCAAGACCGGCTGGATGGGCAGCGGTGGCTACGGCATCTGGATCAGCAACGGCAACGGCATGTACACGGTCTACTACCACCTGTCGTACATCGGGGTCGGTGTCGGCCAGTACGTCAGCCGGGGCACGCGGATCGGCCGGGTCGGGGCCAGCGGCAATGCCACTGGCCCGCACCTCCACTTCGAGGTCTGGCTGGGCGGCTATCCCTATCGGGGTGGCTACCAGGTCAACCCGCTCAACTACTTCTGATCGCCGGCGGCCACCTGGGCCGGCCAACGAGGTACCCGGCGGAGGCACGCCGACCCCCTGCTAGGATTCCCGCGATGTTCCTCGACCGCGCCAGGATCCGGGTGGCCGCGGGTGACGGCGGCGATGGAGCGGCGACCTTCCGGCGCGAGGCCCACGTCCCGCGCGGCGGACCCGACGGCGGTGACGGCGGACGCGGCGGGTCCGTCTATCTCCAGGTCGATGCCGGCGAGACGGCTCTCATCGACTATCGCTTCAAGCACCACTTCACGGCCTCGGGCGGCGGCAAGGGCTCCGGCTCGAAGCGCCACGGCAAGGCCGGCGGCGACCTGGAACTCCGCGTCCCGCCCGGCACGGCGGTGCTCGACGACGCCAGCGGCGACCTCCTGGCCGACCTCGTCGCCACCGGCCAACGGGTGCTCATCGCCCGCGGCGGGCGGGGCGGCCTGGGCAACGTCCATTTCGCGACCGCAACCCACCGGACGCCGCTGCATGCCCAGAAAGGCGAACCGGGGGAGGAACGCTGGGTCCGCCTCGAGCTGCGCCTCATCGCCGATGTCGGGCTTGTCGGGCTGCCCAATGCCGGCAAGTCGACGCTCCTCGCCGCCCTCACCGCGGCCGCCCCGAAGATCGCCGCGTACCCCTTCACGACGCTGGAGCCGAACCTCGGCGTGCTCGACCTCGCCGTGGCCGACCCGGCCGATCCGCGCCGGCCCACGATCGCCGACCTGCCCGGCCTCATCGAGGGCGCCAGCATGGGCGCCGGTCTCGGCCACGCGTTCCTGCGCCACGTCGAGCGGACTCGTGTCATGGTCCATGTCGTCGACGTCGCGGCGGCCGACCCCGAGGGGGACTTCGGGGTCATCCGCGAGGAGTTGCGGCTCCACGATCCGCGCCTCCTCGGGAAGCCGACGCTCGTCGTCGCCAACAAGCTGGACCTGCCCGGGGCGGCGGGCCGCCTGGCCGGCTTCGGGGCCGCGCGGCGGGCCGAGGGCCTGGCCACCGTCGGCGTCTCGGCGCTGACCCGCCAGGGCCTGCCGGAGCTGGTCGCGGCGATGGCCGAGCTGCTCCCCGATGCCGATGCCCTGGCCCAACCGCCCGAGCCCGCGGGCGTCGTCGTCCACCGCTTCGACTCGGCCCGGGAGGGCTTCGCGGTCGAGCGCGAGGGTGAGGCCTTCCGGGTGCGTGGCCGGCGGATCGAGCGCATCGCCGCCCAGACCGACTTCAGCATCGACGAATCCGCCGAGCGCTTCCAGCGCGACCTCGAGCGCATGGGCATCGACCGCGAGCTGCGCCGGGCGGGCGTGGAGCCGGGCGACGTCGTGCGCATCGGGGCGGTCGAGCTGGAGTGGCAACCCGAGCCGTGGGCGTGACCCTGACGACCTCGCGCCGCTGGGGCATCCTCGGCGGCACCTTCGACCCCCTCCATTACGGCCACCTCGCCCTGGCCGAGAACGCCCGGGAGGAGCTGGACCTGGCGGGTGTGCTCTTCCTGCCCGCGGGCATGCCACCCCACAAGCCGGCCGGAAGCGCCGCCGCCGCCGACCGCGAGGCGATGGTGGTGGCGGCCATCGCCGACAACCCGGCCTTCCGCCTCTGCCGCCTGGAGCTGGAACGTCCGGGCCCGAGCTATGCGGTCGACACGGCCGCTGAGCTGGTGCGCCGGCCGCCCGTTCCGGATGCGGATCCCGACGGGTTCGTGTGGCTCATGTCGAGCGAGGCGCTGCGCGGCCTGCCGGAGTGGCGGCAGCCGCAGCGGCTCCTGGACCTCGTGCGCGTCGCGGTCTCGCCGCGGCCGGGCTACACGACCCCAGACCGGGCCTGGCTGGCCGAGCACTTCCCCGCGCACGTCGACCGCTTCCGTTTCCTCGACGGGCCGGAGCTGAGCCACTCTGCCTCGCGCATCCGGCGGCTGGTCGGGGAGGTGCGCTCGATCCGCTACCTCGTGCCCCCCGTCGTCGCGGCCTACATCCAGGAGCACCATCTGTACGAGCAGCCAGGAAGGAGCGACAGCTGAGCCCGACCGACGAGACCGCGCCCAAGCGTCCCCGAGTGCGCCGGACGGCGGCCGCCAAGCCCGCCGCGCCCGACGCCGCCACACCTGGAGCCGCCACCCCTGGAGCCGCGACCCCTGGAACGGCCACGCCGCCGGTTGCCCGGCCGGGACGCCGGCCCGGTCTGCCCGCCCGCGACGTGCCGGCTCGCCCCGGTGGCCTGCCGCTCGACGAGCGGGCCGCCCTCGAGCTGGCGCGTCGGGTCGTCGACCTGGCCAGCGACAAGAAGGCCGCCGACATCGTGCTCATCGGGGTCGGCGCCCTGACCACCCTGGCCGACTACCTGGTCATCTGCTCTGGTGGCTCGGAGCGCCAGCTTGGCGCCATCGCCGACGGCATCCTCGAGGCCCTCAAGGTGGATGGCGTGCTGCCCATCGGGCGTGAAGGCGGGCCGGGCGCCCATTGGGTGCTCATCGACCTGGGCGCCGTGATCGTCC
This sequence comes from Candidatus Limnocylindrales bacterium, assembly GCA_044449605.1. Classification (GTDB taxonomy): domain Bacteria; phylum Chloroflexota; class Limnocylindria; order Limnocylindrales; family CSP1-4; genus CSP1-4. The sequence continues at coordinate 4,962 of JBIOIE010000090.1, forward strand.
ACGTCTTCGCCCCACCCGAGCGCGACTTCTACCAGCTCGAGAAGCTCTGGGCCGACGCGCCGACCCTGCTCCGGGTCCAGTAGCCGCCTGCCGGAGTCCTATCGGCGCCCCGTACCTCCGAGTGATGGGTCCGGTGGAGCCGGCTCGGGCATCCTCGTTCCAGCCCCGGTCGCCGGGATCGGGCGTCGGACGAGGTGGTCGCAAGCGATGTCGTCGTACGAGCGATGCCCCCAGTGCTCGCGGTACCTCGTCAACTCGCGCTTCGATGCGACGTTCCGCCTCGACGACGACTCCGAGCGGCTCTGCTTCGGCATCCCCGGCGGCCTCTGTGAGGACTGTCACCAGCTCTACATCGATCCCGAGCTGATCGAGCTGCTCGACGTCGGCGCGGGACGCTGCGTCTTCGCCATCGAGTCCGACGCGGTCCTCGAGCGCGAGCTGTGGTCCTGGGCCGACTGAACCTCAGGAACGACTGAACCCTCGCGGCTGGTCCGCTCTCAGCGGGCCCGGACGACCGAGCCCGCGATCCAGGCCTGGAGGGCCAGCGCTCCGCCCTCGTCCCGGCTCGAGATCGAGCCACCATGACCCGGGATGCCCTTGCTGGCCAGGTCCAGCTCGAGCAGGCCCTCGAGGCCCTGGTCCAGTTCCCGGGCATCCCAGCGACCGGCCTGGGCGACGAGGAACCCGGCCCGCCCGGGATGCAGCTTGAGGATGCGCACGAGATCGGGCCGGCTCGTGCCCGCCGCCAGGTGGTCGCGGATGACGATGAGTTCGCGCAGGCGGCGGTGGAGCTGGGAGATGAGCACCGGTAGGACCGTGCCGCCGGCGAGCAGCTGTTCGGCCAAGTGGGCCGCGTCGCCGGCGCGGCGCTCGCCGACCGCGTCGAGGAAGGCCCAGGCCGAGCCTGGGACCGCTTCGCCCACCAGCTCGGCCACGTCCTCGCGCGTGGCCGTGCCGCCGGGCCGGTAGAGGGCCAGCTTCTCCAGCTCCCCGCTGGCCAGCTCGGCCTGGCGCCGGCGGTCGACGTCGCCCTCCCGGACGTAGGCGCCGACGCGCTCGGCAAGCAGGCGCGCCGCGCCCGGCCCGAGGCGCAGGCCCAGCTCGGTGGCGCGCTCCTCGGCGAAGCGCTCCATCCGTTCCCGGGTCAGGGCCGGGTACTCGCGGACCGTGCCGTGGAGCACCACGACCGCGTCTCGCAGGGGGTTTGCCGCCGTGCTTCGGCGAGCCTGGCCGTCGACCAGCTCGCTGAAGGCGAGGCCGTTGCCGGGCGGGACGTCTCCCGCGAGCCGGAGCAGCCGCTCGCGCGTCGCCTTCTCGGCGAGGAGCGCGCCCGGCTGGCGGACGACGACCAGCGTCCCCCCGCCGAACAACGGCGCCGTCCCTACCCGTTCGGCGATCCGGTCGAGCAGCCGGGCGGCCCGCCCGGCACCCGCTCCGGCGGTCTCCGTGTCGGCGTCGGCGTGCCAGACCTGGAGCGGTGTGCCCGGCTCGCCGAGGGCAGCGGCGAGCGCCACCAGCCCGCGTTCGATGCCGTAGGCGTCCTCGCCCCACAGGTAGGCGAGGTTGGGCGGGGATCGACGCGGGCCGGACTCGGTCGTTGCCTGGTTCCTGGTGCCGCCTTCGCTCACGCCACCTGCTCGGTGGGCCAGACCCCCGCGACCCAGCGCAGCCGGCGGACCTCGTCGGGCCGGACGCCGGCCGCGTCGCA
>JBIOIE010000091.1:0-6575 GCA_044449605.1 Candidatus Limnocylindrales bacterium
CCCGAGAGGAAGCGGCCGAGCGCATCGGAGAAGGCCGCCGCGGACCCGAAGCGCTGGGCCGGGTCGCGCTGCAGGGCCTTGCGCACGATGGCATCCATGGCCGGGGGCACGTCGGCGCGGAGCGAGGATGGTGCCGGCGGATCCGCGGTCAGCCTGGCCATGGCCACCGAGGCGGCCGTGTCGCCCTGCCAGGCCGGCCGGCCGGTGAGCATCTCGAAGAGGACGAGCCCCAGCGAGTAGATGTCCGAGGCCGTGGTCACGTTCTCGCCGCGCGCCTGCTCGGGGGACAGGTAGCGCACGCTGCCCATGGTCTGGCCGGGCAACGTCAGCTGGGCCTCCGACCGCGCCCGGGCGATGCCGAAGTCGGTCAGGAGCACCTGGCCGGCGATGTTCAGGAGGACGTTGGAGGGCTTGATGTCGCGGTGGACGATGCCCATGGCATGGGCCGCGGCAAGGCCGTCGGCGATCTGCATCGCGATGCGCGCCGCGGCGGGGGCCGGCAGGAAGCCGCGGTCGTGGAGGATGCGGCCGAGGTCTTGCCCTTCGACGAGGTCCATGACGATGTAGGGCCCGTCTTCGCTCGTGCCGTAGTCGTGCACGGGCACGACATTGGGATGGGCCAGCGACGCAGCTGCCTGGGCCTCGTACCTGAAGCGGGCCACGAAGGCCTCGTCCCGCCCGAACTCGGGGCGCAGGATCTTGACCGCGACGTCCCGGTCGAGCTTGGTGTCCCGGGCGCGGTAGATCGTGGCCATGCCGCCCTCGCCGACCAGGTCGAGGAGGCGATAGCGCCCTTCCAACAGCTGTCCGATCTCGGGCACGGGATACCTCAGCGCAGTTCGAGTCCGGCCAGGTAGCGCCGAAACTCGGGTCCGATGTCGGGTCGTTCGAGGGCCAGCTCGACCGAGGCCTTCAACCAGCCCATCGTCGTGCCCGCATCGTAACGTACGCCCTCGAAGGCGTAGCCGTAGACGGACTGTTCCTGCATCAGGGCCTCGATCGCGTCCGTCAGCTGGATCTCACCGCCGGCGCCGCGGGGCGTCTGTTCCAGCTTCTCGAAGATCTTCGGGGTGAGCACGTAGCGGCCGATGACGGCGAGGTCGCTCGGGGCGTCCCTGGGGCTCGGCTTCTCGATCAGGCCCTTGAGTCGGTGCAGGCGTGGATCCTCATGGCCATCCTTGTCGGGGTCGGGCTCGATGATCCCGTAGCGGGAGGTGTCCTCGCGGGGCACCGGCATCACGGCCACGACCGACGAATGGGTTTCCAGGTAGGCGTCGATGAGCTGGCCGATGCAGGGCTTCATGGAGACGACGACGTCGTCGGAGAGGAGGACGGCGAAGGGTTCGTGGCCGACCAGCTCCCGCGCCATCAACACCGCGTGGCCGAGGCCGAGCTGCTCCTTCTGGCGCACGTAGCTGACCTGGGCCAAGTCGCTGATGTGGCGCACCCGGCGGAGCGTCTCGATGTCGCCCCGCGCCTCGAGGATCTGCTCCAGCTCGTAGTTGGAGTCGAAGTGGTCCTCGATCGCCCGCTTCTGGCTGCTGGTGACGATGATGACCTGCTCGATGCCCGCCGCGACCGCCTCTTCGACGGCGTACTGGATGACCGGCTTGTCGACCAGCGGCAGCATCTCTTTCGGTTGCGCCTTGGTGGCCGGCAGGAAGCGGGTGCCCCAGCCCGCGGCAGGGAAGACGGCTTTGCGGACGCGCATCGGACCTCGTTTGCGGCGGGGTGACTTCTTGCGCCGGGACGACTCACTGCGACGGGGCGGCCGAGGGGGCGGCGGGAGCGGCCGCAGTATAGCGCCGGGGATGGCGTCCCCCCGGCGCGATCAGGACGATGCGCAGCCGCCGAATGTGGCGCTCGAGGGACGGCCTGTCGCTCCCTCGCGCTGATCTCAGCCCGCGTCGCCCTCGGCCACGACCGGTCCCACGCCGCCGTCCGCGACCCGCCCGCTGCGGCGCTGGACAAGCGCGGCGCCGGCGAGGACCACGGCCCCGCCCGCGACCTGGATCGGCACCAGGCCCTCGCTCAACAGCAGGGCCGCCAGGCTTGCGCCGACGACCGGCTCGAGGAGCATCAGGATCGACGTGCGGACCGCGCCGATGAGGCGCACGCCGGCGACGAAGAGGAACGTCGGGACCGCCGCGCCGACGATGCCCGCGACGAGCAGGTCCGGCCAGGCGTCGGGCCGGCCCAGCGGCGCCCAGATCGAGGCCAGCGCACCGCCGACCGCGCCGACGACGAGGAAGCAGGCCACGCTCACGACGTGGATGGCGAAGGTCGCCTGGCGGGCCGGTACCGATGGGTAGCCGCCTCGGGCGGTGACGAGGTAGACGACCTGGAAGAGGGCCGCCCCGACGGCCAGACCCAGGCCCACGAGATCCAGCGAGGCCACGCCGCCGCTGCCCAGCTGTCCGACGACCACGAGGGTCATGCCGCCCAGCGCGAGGATCAGCGCCACGCTCCTCGTGGCGTCCATCCGCTCGCGGCCGCTGATCGTGCCGGCCACCCCGACGATGGCCGGGTACGTGTAGAAGGTCAGCAGGGCGAGGGCGATGCTGATGCGCTGGAAAGCCATGAACATGGCCAGGTTGAGGAGGCCGTTCGCCGCGCCGCCGCTGACCAGGAACGCGGCCTCCCGGCGCGGGATCCGGCGCAGGTCGACGAGGCGCAAGCCGCGGGCGCGCAGCACGAGCAGCCAGCCGCCGAGCACCGCGGCGCCGATGAGCGAGCGCCAGGTCACGAAGCCCAGGGGCGTCACGCCGGCCTGATAGGCGAAGCGCGAGACGGGGCCCAGGGTGCCGAAACAGACCGCCGCGCCGACGACCAGCAGGGTCCCGGCGAGGAAGCGCCGCTCCCCGGCGGCGACGGTCATCGGGCCTCGGCGGCGGCGAGCGTCACGGAGCGTCGGCGGCGCCGCTCACAGGGGCGCGCTCGACGCGCCCCGTGCGCAACACGATGCGCGTGAAGGGGATGCGGATCTCCCGGAAGACCTCGATCGAGACCAGGAAGCCGATGAACAGGAAGACCACGCCCAGGAACTTGCCCAGCTGGAAGACGTAGGTCACGCCGAAGCGGTTGAGGCTGTCGGTCACGCTGGGGATGAAGGCGCCGACGGCGATGAGGATCGTGGCCGGCACCCGGCTGTGGATCTTCCCCGCTCGAAGCGCCCGCCAGGCGCCGGGCAGCGAGGCCAGGAAGTTGGCCGTGATGGCGATGGGCGAGATGATGAGGTTGAAGAGGAACTCGTCGAACTTCTGGTGCGCGTCGAGCGAGTAGGCCAGCACCCGCCGCTTGGGCATGAACACGTAGGTCGAGAAGACGGCGCCGAGGATGAGGGCGATGCCGCCCGTGATGTTGAGGAACGGGCTGAGCAGGCGCAGGGTGCCCGGGAAGAGGCTCGCCACGGGCACACCCGTGGCGGGGTCGAGCGCGTAGCCGGGCGGCGCCAGCGTCGTCGTGACCATCAGCAGCAGGCCCAGGAGGCTGGCGCCGACGACGGCCACGGCGGCGATGTAGGGCCAGCGCTCGTTGGCGAAATAGGACTCGATGCCGACGGCCAGGGCGAAGACGGCCGCCGCGATGAAGTAGAGGATCGGCGAGATGCCCGCGTCCGGGTAGTCGTAGCGGCGCTGGGTGAGGAACGTGAACAGGCCGGCCAGCAGCAGGCAGAGCGCGAAGGCATAGCCGAAGCGTGTCCGGGCCAGCAGGAAGGCCGTGCCCAGGCCCAGCCAGCCCGCGGTCAGGAGCGCTCCGGTCAGGTACCAGATCCGGTAGAGCGCCTCGTTCCAGCCGCCGAGCGCGGCGATGGCCTCACAGCCGGCAGCGATGCCGAAGAAGAGCATGCCCGCCGCCCAGATGATCTGGAACGGCTGGTGCCGCTCCCGCCACTGGTCGCCGAGGGCGAGCGAAAAGACGAGCGCGAGGACCGCGGTGACCGCCGGCAGGATCGCCGTCACGGGTCGATGTTAGGTTCCGGGTCAGGTTCCCGAGCGGCGGGCCAGCACGCGGTGGGTGAAGGGGATGCGGACTTCCTGGAAGACCTCGATCGACACGAGGAAGCCGGCGAAGAGGAAGACCACGCCGAGCAGCTCGCCGACGAAGAAGACCCCCGTGACCCCGAACCGGTTGAGGCCGCTGGTGATCGACGGGATGAAGGCGCCGATGGCGATGAGGATCGTGGCCGGGACGCGCGAGTTGAGCTGGCCCCGGAAGAGGGCCACGGCGGCGCCCGGCAGCGAGACGACGAAGTTGACGGGCACGGCCACGACGGCGGTGAGAAGCGGGACCCCGAGCGCGGCGCCGTGTTTGTCGGCCAGCGAGTAGCGGATGACCCGCCGCTTGGGCATGAACACGTAGGCGCTGTAGAGCGCACCGAGGACCAGCGCGAAGGCGCCGGTGATGTTGAAGAACGGCGTCAGCAGGCGAAGGTAGCCCGGGAACAGGTCGCCGATCGGGATGTTCGTGGCCGGGTCGAGCATGTAACCCGGCGCGGCCAGGGGCGCCGTGAAGGCCATGATCGCCGCGACGATCGATCCGCCGACGATCACCGCCCCCGCCAGCTGAGCCCAGCGCTCGCTGCCGCGGGCCACCAGCCAGGCGATGCCGACAGCCGTGACCAGCGCCACGGCCAGGTAGACGTAGGGGGCTATGCCGCTGTCGGCGTAGTCGTACTTCTTCCAGGTCAGGTAGGTGAACAGGCCGGCCAGGAAGATCGAGAGGGCGAAGGCGTAACCGAAGCGGGTCTTGGCCAGCAAGTAGGCCGTGCCCAGGCCCAGCCAGCCGGCCACGTAGACGGCGCCAATCAGGTACCAGGTCCGGTACAGCGGCTCGCTCCAGCCGCCCGATCCGCCCAGGAACTCGGTGCCCGCCGAGAGGGCGTACCAGAGCATGCCGATGGCCCAGATCAGCTGGTAGGCTCGCCGTCGCTCACGCCACTGGTCGATCAGGAAGATCGCAAAGATGACGCTCAGGACACTGGAGGCCAGCGGCAGGACGACGTTCGGGTCCATGGATCTATCGCTCTCCACTCCCTGGGGCCGCAGCGGCGGCGAATCTGACCACGAGCCGATCGAGCAGCTCCGTGGACCGTTGATAGAGGTCGCTGACTTCCGCGGCGGTCAGCCGGCCCCCGCGACCGATGCGGGCGATCTCGGCCACGAACGGACGACGAGCCGACACGAAGGCCTCGATGGCCGCCGGCAGGTCGACCGCGTGAGCCCCGAGCAGGCGGGCCAGCCCGAGCGTGCCCTCATCGGCCCTCGCTTCGGCCTCGGAGCGCTCCGCCGCCGTTGCGGCATCGGCGAAGTCCACGAGAGCGCCTACAAGCAGCCGGCCGGCCTCCCGGAAGGCCTCGCGCTCGTCGGTGTCCGGAGCGATCTCGGAGACCAGGCCGGCGGCGGCCGGCCCGGCGTAGCGGCGTTGGTAGGCGTGCTCGAGGCGGTAGATGGACGCTCCCTGACGGAGCGATGGCCGCTCCCGCGTGGGCGAGCGCTGGCTGGCCAGCCGCTCGAGGGCGACGCTCGAGAAGCGGCGATGGCCGCCCGGCGTGGTGAAGGTCTCGACGCGCCCCGCGTCCGCCCAGCGGCGCAGCGTGTCCGGGTCGACGCCGAGCTGCCTGCTCGCTGCGCCGATGGACAGCCACTTCATGGGCAACCGACCGCCTCCTCTGCCGGTGATCGCGCCAGAACCTGTGTAAATCTAGGTATCGGCGCGGTTCAGGCGAGCATAGGGGGGCGCCGAGCGCCCTGTCAATCGATCGCGGCGTGAAGACAGTCCCCGGTGGTAGGTGCTGCCCTCGTTCGCGCCACTGACCTGACCGCTGCGCGCCCTCATTCTCGCTGCGCACGTAGGCCCGCCCCCAGGGCGGCCGATCGCCGCCCTTGTCGGGCGCCGCGAGAATGAGGGCGATGTGGCCCGCCTGAAGCGCTCGAACCGACCCCGGCGGCGCCCCCTTGCGGCGCCCCTCAGGCGGGCACGAACTGATGCGCCTCGTGGTGCTCGCCGTCGCACAGGCCCCAGCGCACGGTCTCGCCGGGCAGGGGCACCGGCCGCATCACCTCGCGCACGACCGCCAGCCGGCAGCGGTAGTAGCTCCGCTCGCGCGCCCAGGCCCAGAAGTGCTCGGGGTCCGAGTGGAACTCGTGGGGGCCGGGGTTGAACGCCGCGTACGTCGCCCAGCTGGGCGGCGACTCGACGGCCACGGCGTCCATGATCGAGACCCGGAAGGGCGTCACCGTGATCGGCTCCCGGCAGCCGGCGCAGACGATGGCCGTCGTCTCCTCGAAGACGGTGGGGATCCGGATGCCCATGATCGAGCCACCGCGGAAGGTCTTGGCCACGAACCGATTGTAGTCGCGGGCGGTTCAGGGCGAGGGGCTGGGGGATGGCACCGGGACGGGAGTGGCCGGCGGGGTCGACGGCGCGAGCGAGCCGCCGGTCAGGGCGTTCAGGGCATCCAGCGCGGCCTGGACCTTTTGCAGCTCCTGGCCGTAGGTCACGAAGTCGCCCCGGGCCTGGGCGGCCTTGGCCGCATCGAAGTGGTCGTTGGCGTACTGGATCAGGCCGGCCAC
>JBIOIE010000092.1:0-6559 GCA_044449605.1 Candidatus Limnocylindrales bacterium
CGGCGTGCGCACGGCGGCCGTGCAGGTCGTGGCCACGGCCACGCTGGCCGCGCTCGTCGCGGGCGGGGGCCTCGGCCGCTTCATCGTCGACGGCTTCGCCCTGCGCGACGACGGGATGCTCATCGGAGGAGCCATCCTCGTTGCCCTCCTGGCCGTCGCGGTCGAGCGTGGCTTCACCCTCGCCGAGCGGCGGCTCGTCTCGCCGGCACTCCGGGTCAAGGCCGTTGGCACCGGGAACCGCCCGGCGATCGGCGCTGTCGCCTAGCCAGCTTCACCGGGCCGTCACCGAGCCGGCGCTATAGTCGGGCCACGATGCCGCCTGAATGGGCGGCGCGGTTCCCGTATCGAGGAGGACCCATGCGGAAGATCCGCAGTGCTGCTCTCGGGGCGGCGATGCTGGCGCTGGTGTTCAGCGCCTGCGCGCCGGGTGGGAGCAGCCCCAGTCCATCGACGCTCGCCGGCACGCTGGTGCTCGGCGGCCCACCGGAATGCCCGACCCGCCCGTTCTGCGCCAAGGGGCTGACGGACGTCTACGGCATCACCTTCAAGGAGTTCAAGGCCCTCGATACCGGGGGACCGATCACCGTCCAGGCCCTCAAGGACGCCCAGATCGACGTCGGCCTGCTCTTCACCTCCGACCCGTCCATCGCGGCCGACGGCTTCGTCCTGCTCCAGGACGACAAGTCGCTCGAGCTGGCCGACAACATCGTGCCGGTCATCCGGCAGACCATCGTGGACGCCCATCCGGACCTCCAGGGCCTGCTCAACGGGATCACCGCCAAGCTCACCCAGGCCGAGCTGACCAACCTCAACAAGGCCGTCGCCGTCGACGGCCAGGATCCCAAGGACGCGGCCAAGGCCTGGCTGACGACCAACGGCTTCCTGCCCGGCACCGGCAGCTTCCCGGCGCCGCTGGGCACGGTCAAGGTGGGCGCCTTCGACTTCCCCGAGAGCGAGACGCTGGGCGAGCTGTACGCCCAGGTCCTCGAGGCCAATGGCTACACCGTCGACCGGAAGTTCCCGACCGGGAAGAGGGAGATCGTCTACCCGGCCTTCCAGAGCGGCGACATCGACTTCATCGTGGAATACGCTGCCAGTGCCCTCGAGTTCGTCAACAAGGGCGCGGGCGAGGCGACGACGGACGTCACCACGACGGTGGCCGCGTTCACGACGAGATTGAAGGCCCTGGGGCTGGCCGTGCTCCAACCCGCGACGGCGACCGACCAGAATGGCTTCGTGGTCACCAAGGCCACGGCCGACAAGTACGGTCTGACCAAGATCAGCGACCTGGCCAAGCCGGCGCCCTGACCGGCCCAGGCAAGGCTTCCCCGGGACGGGGGCGACTGCCGGCCGACGGCGGCCGCCCCGTTTCGTCATCCTGGAGTCGACATGGCCGCACCGGGCAACGACTACCTCGACCTGCTCGACTGGCGCCGCCGCGTGGCGGCGTTGTGGACGCGCTGGCGGGTCGAGGGCGCGCATGATCCCGGGGCAGCCACGGAGGAGTTCCGGCGGGCCAAGGACGAGCTGTTCCGTACCCACCCCCAGTCACCGCTGCCCGAGGCCGAGCGCGCCGCCTTCCCCGGCCTTGCCTACTTCCCCTACGACCCGTCGTGGCGGATCTCCGCGCGCTTCTTCCTCCTCGATGGCGGCGGCGGGCCCCACGCCGAGGCCGTCGCGGCCGCGCCCATCGCCTTGCCCTCCAGCGGGCCCGGCCCCCTGGCCATGCGCCGGGTCGGGCAGGTGGCCCTGGAGGGTCGCCTGCTCGGCCATCACCTGGCGATCTTCTGGATCGAGGGCTACGGCGGCGGGCTGTTCCTGCCCCTCCTCGACCGCACCTCGGGCAACGCCACCTACGGCGCCGGCCGGTACCTGCTGGACACGCTCAAGTCGGCCGATCACGGGTTCGACCATCAGTCGGGCGAACTGATCCTGGACCTGAACATGGCCTTCCACCCCTCGTGCGTCTACGACCCGCGCTGGGCCTGCCCCCTCGCCCCGCCCGAGAACCGGCTGCCCGTCGCGGTCACGGCCGGCGAGCGGCTGTCCGGCGAGCACGCGGCCTGAGCCCGCGTACCATCGCCGCGCCAAGCACAGCCGGGAGGTGCCCGTGTCCACGCCGATCGCCCCACTGACGCCGGCCGTTCGCCGCTTCCTCGACGAGGCGATCCGCTTCGCGACGATCGCCACCCTCGGTCCCGACGGCCGGGCGCACCAGGCGGTCATCTGGTACGCGGTCGAGGACGACGGGATCCTCATCAACTCGCGTGTCGGCCGCCGCTGGCCGACGGAGCTCCTGCGCGACCCGCGGATCGCCCTGACCGTCACCGACCCCGCCATCCCGCCTGAGCGGACGATCACCATCCAGGGCGACGCCGTGGTCGCCGCCACGGGGGCGGCGGCCCTGGCCGACATCCTGGCCCTTGCCCGACGCTACGGTTCCGCTGCCCGCGACTTCGAGACCCACGAACGGATCAGCTTCCGGGTCGTGCCCCGCTCGGTGAGCGTGCACGGCGACCTTGGCTGAGCGGCCGCATCGACCGGCCGCCGAGCCGCCGATGACCCGCGTCGTGGTCCTCGCCGGGGGCTACGGGGGGGCCAAGCTCGCCCACGGCCTGGCCATCGTGGCCGATGGGGCTGGTCCGGCGGCCGCGCCCATCGAGCTGAGCGTCGTCGTCAACACCGGCGACGACCTGGAGCTGCACGGGCTGCTCGTCTGCCCCGATCTGGACACGGTCATGTACACCCTGGCCGGGCTGGCCAACGAGGCTACCGGCTGGGGCGTCCGCGACGAGACGTGGTCGGGGCGCGAGATGCTCGAGCGCTACGGGCAGGAGACGTGGTTCGCGCTCGGCGATCGCGACATCGCCACCCATCTCCTGCGCTCGAAGCGCATGCGCGCAGGCGCTCGCCTGACCGAGGTCACGGCCGAGCTGGCGGGCGCCCTGGGCATCCGCACGCGCCTGTTGCCGATGACCGACGACATCGTGCGCACCAAGCTCCGGACCGACGACGGCTGGCTCTCGTTCCAGGACTACTTCGTGGGCCACCACCACGCCCCCGAGGTCCACGAAGTGCACTTCCACGGCATCGAGCACGCCGAGCCGAGCGTCGAGGTCCTCGAGGCCGTCGCCCACGCGGACCGGATCGTCATCGCGCCGTCGAACCCGTTCGTGAGCATCGGCACGATCTTGGCCGTGCCCGGGGTGCTCGAGGCGCTGATGGCGGCCCCGGCGCAGATCGTCGCGGTCAGCCCGCTCATCGGCGGCGCGGCCGTGCGTGGGCCGGCCGACCGGATGTTCGTCTCGCTGGGCGGCGAGGCCAGCGCGCTGGGCGTGGCCCGCCACTACGCGGACCGCTACCCCGGATTGCTCGACGGTCTCGTCATCGACGATGTCGACGCGGCGCAGGCGGACGAGGTCGGCGCCCTGGGGCTGGCCTGCCGAACGGCACCGACGCTGATGCTCAGCGATGACGATCGGCGGCGCCTGGCCCTCGATGTGCTCGCCTTCGGGGCTCGCCTGGCCGCCTGAATCGCGCTCCGGGGAGCCCGGTCGCCTACCATGCCGGCATGGCCGATGCCCAGCACGCCGACCTCTCCCGGCTGCACATCGTGGTGCCCATCCGCGCCCTCGCCGACGGCAAGCACCGGCTCAGCCCGGTGCTCGACGACCAGCAGCGCGAGGCCCTCGTGGTCGGCCTCCTGCGGCGCACGCTGGACGTCCTCATGGCCTGGCCAGGTGCGGCCGCCGTCCACGTCATCAGCCCCGATCCGGCGGTCGGTCCGATCGCGGCGGCCGCCGGGGCGCGGCCGCTGCGCCAGTCCGGCGACGGCCTCAACGAGGGCATCATTGCGGCGCGAGCCGTGGCCATGGCCGATGGCGCCTCGGCGCTCCTGATCATCCCGGGCGATCTGCCCTTGCTGGAGGCGGCCGCGCTCGAGGCCCTCGTCGATGCGGCCGATGCGGCCGTGGCCGCCGGCTCCGGCCACGCCGTCGTCGTCGTCGCCCCGGCCGACGCCCGGACGGGCACGAACGCCCTGCTCCTCTCCCCGCCCGGCGCGATCGAGCCCGGCTTCGGACCGGGCAGCCTGGAGCGCCACCTGCGCGCGGCTGAGGCGATCGGCGCCTCGACCCAGCTCGTCGTCGACCCGACCCTCGGCTTCGACCTCGATACGCCCGCCGACCTCGCCCTCCTCGAGCCCGCCGCGCTGGCCGCCCTGCTGGCCCTCGGCAGCGGGGCGCCGGCGTGAACCGCCTGCTCGCCGTCGCCCTGCCGCCCCTGCCCGACATCAAGCCCGGCGACGACCTGGCGGCGCTCATCGCCGACGCCTGGCGGACCCTGGCGGCCTCCGAGCCGGCCCTGGCACCGGCGGCCGGCGACGTCCTCGTCGTCACCCAGAAGATCGTGTCCAAGGCCGAGGGCGCGATCGTCGACCTGAGGACGGTGGTGCCGCGGCCCGAGGCGGTCGCCTTTGCCGAGCAGTGGGACCGCGACCCCCGCCAGGTCGAGGTCGTCCTGCGCGAGGCCGCGGCGATCGTGCGCATGGAGCGCGGCGTCATCATCACCCGGACGCGCCACGGCTTCGTCTGCGCCAACGGCGGCGTGGACGCCTCGAACGTCGCGCCGGACACGGTCACCCTGCTGCCGGCCGACAGCGACCGCAGCGCGGCGCAACTGCGATCCCGCGTCGCCAAGCGGCTGGGGCTGACGGGGGAGCGGACGCCGGCGGTGCTCATCAGCGACTCGTTCGGGCGGCCCTGGCGCTGGGGCATCGTCGACGTCGCTCTCGGCCTGGCCGGCTTCGGCCCGCTCGACGACCAGCGCGGCCTGCCCGACACCAGCGGGCGGGTGATGCGCTCGACGATCGTGGCCGTCGCCGACGAGATCGCCTCGGCGGCCGAACTGGCAGCCGGCAAGACCAGCCGCCGGCCGGTCGTGCTCGTCCGCGGCGCGCTACTGCCGCCCGGCGACGGCTCGATCGCCGGCGAGGTGCTCATGGACCGCGCCTCGGACCTCTTCCCCTGATGGGCCGCATCGCCGCCCGCCCCCGGGTCGAGCCGGGCTGCGATATGGTGGCCCCACGATGACCGCGACGATCCGCCACGACGGCCGCGAGAAGGTCACCGGGATCGGCCGCTACACCGCCGACCTGACCCTCACCGGGCTGCTCCACGGGCGCTTCAAGTACGCCGAGACCGCCCACGCCCGCATCCTCCGCCTGGACACGTCCAAGGCCAAGGCGCTGCCGGGCGTCTTCGCGGTGATCACGGCCGCGGACGTGCCCGACGTCCGCCACGGGTTGTTCGTCAAGGACCGGTCCCTCTTCGCCCGCGACGTGGTGCGCTGGGAGGGCGAGGTGGTCGCCGCGGTCGCCGCCCTGACCCCGGCCATCGCCCGCGCGGCGCTCGACCTCATCGAGGTCGACTACGAGCCGTTGCCGGCGATGACCGACCTGGAGGCCGCCATGCGGCCCGACGCGCCGCTCGTCCACGAGGGCTGGCAGGACTACGAGACCGACGAGAACCTCGTCCACGACCGCAACGTGGCCTCCCGCTCCGGCATCGTCAAGGGCGACACCGACGCGGCCATGGCCGCGGCCGACGTCGTCGTCAAGGGCCGCTACGTGGCCGACGGCTCGCAAGCGGCGCCGATCGAGCCGCGCGCGATCATGGCCGAGTGGCAGGTCGACCGGGTGACCATCTGGTCCTCGACCCAGGTGCCCTTCGCGGCCCGGGACCTCGTGTGCGAGACCCTCGGCCTGCCTTCGCACAAGGTCCGGGTCCTGGTGACCCACCTGGGCGGCGGCTTCGGCGGCAAGTGCGAGGGCCACTTCGAGCCCCACGTCGCGGCGCTGGCCCGAGCCGCCGGCCGGCCGGTCAAGGTCGTCTTCTCGCGGCGCGAGGAGTTCGTGGCCCCCGACCACCGCCGCGAACGGATGATCCTCGACCTCGAGACGGGGGTCAGGCGAGACGGCACGATCCTCGCCAGGCGGGCCAGGCTCGTCTTCGACAACGGCGCCTACTCGGCCGACGAGCCCTACATCACCCAGATGGCGCTCCAGTTCACGGCCGGCCCATACCGCATCCCGAACGTCGAGCTGTGGGGCCACTGCGTCTACACCAACACCCAGCCGAGCGGATCGGTCCGCGCGCCGGGCGCGCCGACCGTGGCCTGGGCCGTCGAGCAGCACATGGACGAGATCGCCACGGCGATCGACCTGGACCCGGTCGAGCTGCGCCGGCGCAACCTCCTGCGCGACGGCGACGAGAGCGCCACGCGCCAGGTCATGACCGAGATCAGGGCGCTCGAGACGCTCGAGAGCGCGGTCAGCGCGATCGGCTACGGCCGCCCGTTGCCCGAGGGCGAGGCGATCGGGATCGCCTGCGGCTGGTGGCCTTCCTTCCCGATGGCCTCCGGCGCCTACGTGAAGCTCAACAAGGACGGCTCCGGGACGGTCGTGACGGGCGCCCAGGAGTGCGGCACCGGCGCGGTCATGACCCTGCCCATCCTCGCCGCCGAGGTCCTGGGCATGAAACCGGAGGACTTCTCGATCGTC
>JBIOIE010000093.1:0-6445 GCA_044449605.1 Candidatus Limnocylindrales bacterium
AGACCGGCCTGCCGGGCGGCATCTACGACTGCGGCGGCGTCCGCTGCGAACGCCTCAGCCTGGAGATGAGCGGGCGAATCGACGAGGCGCACGCCCGGTCCGCAATGACGCTTCTGGCTGCGCGATCAGGCGCCCGGCTCGGCCTCGAAGTGGCCCGGCTCGCTGCCCTCGCTGTCGGCCAGCACCGCGTACGAGCCCATCCCCTGGATGGCCGTCTTGGGCTCGCCCGTCCGACCGCCGTGCGCTCCTGCCGCTGCCAGCGCGGCATCGATCGAATCGACTTGGACATACAGCCGGCTCGTGTTCGGCGCCGTCTTCCCGCGCGTGCCGATGCCGCCCCCACGGCCCTCGCCGGCGCGGAACAGGTAGTAGTCGGCCATGCCCGGCATGGCCTCGGTCTGCCAGCCGAAGACGGCCTCGTAGAAGGCCCGGGCCCGGTCGATGTCGTCGGCCGGCAGCTCGAGGTGGTTGTACTCACCGTGCTTGGCCATCGGATCCTCCTTGCAGGGGTGGTCTAGCCGGCCTCGAGCTCGAGGCGGGGGAAGAGGGGCTCGGCCGTCCCGAGGCGTCCGGCTTCGGCGGCGTGAGCGCCCCAGCGCAGCTCCTCGAGGAGCGCCGGCCCGTCGTTGCCGTCGGGTCCGTACGGGTACGCGTGGCCGAGCTGGGCCAGCAGGCGGGGTGCCGTACCGGGCATGAAGGGGGCGCTCAGGAGGCCCAGCAGACGACAGGTCTCGACGAGGTCGCCGAGGACGCCACGCAGCCGCTCCTCGGCCGCCGCATCGCCCTCGCGGGCCGCCTTGGCCAGGACCCAGGGCTGCTCGCTGTCGACGGTCCGATTGGCGTCCCCGACCAGCTCGGCGAGGGCGGCCAGGGCCTCGTGCAGCAGGCAGCCCTCGAGGTTCGCCCGATAGCGCGCGAGGCTGGCGGCCCAGCGGGCGGCCAGGGGCGCCTCGGCGACCGGACGCGGGGCCGGCCGGTCGCCGTCGCCATAGCGGCCGGCCATCGTCACGGTCCGGTTGACGAGGTTGCCGAAGTCGTTGGCGAGGTCCGCGTTGTAACGCCGCACGAACGAGTCCCAGCTGACGTCCGCGTCGCGGTCGAAGGGCACCTCGGCCAGCACGGCGTAGCGCGCGCCGTCGGCGCCGAAGGCGTCAACGACCGCGAGGGGGTCCAGGAAGTTGCCCCGGCTCTTGCTCATCTTCTCGCCCTGCACGGTCATGTGGCCGTGGACCCAGACGCGGCGGGGCGCCTCGATCCCGGCGCTCCAGAGCATGGCCGGCCAGTAGACCGTGTGGAAGCGGACGATGTCCTTGCCGATGACGTGCAGGTCGGCCGGCCACCAGCGGGCGAAGTCGGCCGGTGCGTCCGGGAAACCGGCGCCCGTGACGTAGTTGATGAGGGCATCGAACCAGACGTAGATCGTGCCCGCCGCGGGATCAGGCGAACCGTCGGGCAGCAACGCGTCGGAGCCGTCCTCGCGGATCGGGAACGGGATGCCCCAGCCGGCGCTCTCCCGGCTGATCGAGAAGTCCTCGAGGCCCTGGCGGATGAAGCCGAGCATCTCGTTACGGCGGTACTCGGGCACGACGAAGTCGGGGTGGTCGGCATAGTGGCGCTCGAGCCGCTCCTGGTAGGCCGACAGCCGGAAGAACCAGTTGCGCTCGCTGAGCCACTGGAGGGTCACGTTGGGATGGTTCGGGCAATGGACACCGGTGGCGTCCTCGACCAGGTCGCTGCTGTTGCGGAAGCCCTCGTTGGGGCAATACCAGCCCTCGTACGTGCCCAGGTAGATGTCGCCGTTGCGGTAGGCCCGTCGGACGATCTCCTGGGCCGCGCGGACGTGGTCCGGGTCGGTGGTCCGGATGAACCGATCGGGGCTCAGGAGCAGCCGGTCCTCCGCGTCCCTGAAGCGCTCGACCATCTCGTCGACGAAGACCTTCGGCGGCTGGCCCAGTTCGGCGGCGCGCGTGGCGATGTTCACCGAGTGCTCGTCGGTCCCGGTCAGGAAGCGCGTCGGGGTGCCGCACATCCGGTACCAGCGCGCGATCGCGTCGGCGCCGACGACCTCGTAGAGGGTGTGGAGACCGGGCGGATGGTTGGCGTAGGCGATCGAGGTCGTCAGGTAGTAGCGCTCTCGGTCGGCCATGGGAGGGCGATGGTAGCAGCCGGGCATTCCCGCGAACCCCGGGGGCGCCTGGCCCGCACGAGTTGCCTGTGTCGCCCGGCTGACAGCGGGTCGGTCATGCGGACCGTTGATTCACGGGGCCGGATGGGGCAATCTCATGCCATCGGTCGCGCCCGTAGCGACGCCCGATCCGAATGACCAAGGAGATGACGAGATGTCGCACCACAAGCCGGACGAGAAGAAGGCTCCCGAGTCCAAGGACGTCGAGGGCAGCCGGATGCGCCCCAAGGCGGCCGAGAAGGACGTCGAGGGCAACCGGCTGCGCCCCAAGGCGGCCGAGAAGGACGTCGAGGGCCACAGCTTCCTGATCGATCCCCATTCGGCCCGCCAGGTCTCGCGTGACCGGTCGGCCGAGCTGGAGCGGGCCATGCGCGATCGCGCACGGCAGAAGGAAGCCCGCCCCAACAAGCAGCACCAGGGCTGACGCCGGGCCGCCCACGGCCTGGCCAGGATGCCGAACGGCCGGACCTCGCGGTCCGGCCGTTCCCTTTGTCGTGCCGGGCGCGCCCTCAGGCGACGGGCGTCGCCTCGACGGGCGGCTCGGAGGTCGTCTCCGCGGGAGCGGGGGCCTCGGCCGTCTCACTGGCCGCGCGGCGCAGGTCGGCGGCCATGACCTTGCCCCTCTCGGCGACGATGATGCCGAAGGCCTCGGTCTTCTCCGCAGCCTTGTGGGCCAGCGGCCCGGCCTTCTCGCCGGCGACCGCGGCCAGCTCCGCGGCCTTGGCAGCCACCTCGCGCATGACCGGCACCGCCTGGCGGCTGATCTCGTCGATCATGCGCTGGAGCTGCTCGACCCAGCGGTCGGTGGTGGAGGCCGGCTCGGGGGTCGGCTCGGTGCCGAGGGGTTGATTCGGGGTCATCTGTTCCATGGGTGTGTCCTCACTCGGGGGAGGTCGGGATCGATGACCGCAGTCTAGCCCTCAATGCCGGAAGTGGCGTAGAGCCGTCAGGACCATCGTTGCGCCGGCGGCCTCGGCGACACCGATGACTTCGGCGTCGCGGCGCGAGCCGCCGGGCTGGACGAACGCCCTCACGCCGGCGTCGAGACAGGCCTCGACCGCGTCGGGGAACGGGAAGAAGGCGTCCGAAGCACAGACCGAGCCGGCCGCCCGGTCGCCGGCCTTGGCCACGGCCAGGCGGGCGCTGTCGACGCGGCTCATCTGGCCGGCGCCGACGCCGACGACGGCCCCCTGCCGAGCCAGCACGATGGCATTCGACTTCACGTGGCGGGCCACCCGCCAGGCGAGATCGAGGTCGCGCGCCTCGGCCGGCGTCGGGGCCCGGGAGGTGGCCGGGCGCCACGCGCCGGGATCGTCGCCGGACACGTCGGCCTCGCTGGCCAGGACGCCGCCACCGGCGCTGCGCCACTCCTGGCGCGGGGCTGGCGCGCTGCCGAGGGAAGGATCGATGACGACGCGCAGGTCGGGCTTGCGGGACAGGACGGCGGCCGCCCCGTCGGTCAGGCCGGGCGCGACGACGACCTCGAGGAAGATGGCCGCGAGCTTCGCCGCGAGCGCGGCGTCGATGGGGCGGGTCAGGGCCACGACGCCGCCGAAGGCGCTGACGGGGTCACCCGCGAGGGCGCCCTCCCAGGCCGCGATCGGATCGGCGGCCTCGGCGGCACCACAGGGGTTGGTGTGCTTGACGATGACGCAGGCAGGTCCGCGCAGGTCGCGCGCCAGCCCGGCCGCCGCGGCCGCATCGAGAAGGTTGTTGTAGCTGAGGGCCTTGCCCTGGCGCAGGTCGACGCCCGTGGCGAAGGGCCCCGCGGCGGGGTCGGACCCGGGCAGCCGGTAGAGCGCCGCGGCCTGGTGCGGGTTCTCGCCGTAGCGCAGCTCCAGGACGCGCTCGAGCGCCAGGACCACCTGGGCAGGGAACGGCTCACGCCGGGCGGCGAAACGATCGGCCAGCTCCGTGGCGATGCGGGCGTCGTACGCGGCCGTGTGCCGGAAGGCCGCCAGGGCGAGGTCGCGGCGCGTGGGCAGGGACACAGCGCCCGATGTCCGCAACTCCGCCAACAGCGCGTCGTACTTGGCCGGATCGCTGACCACAGCGACCGAGCCGTGGTTCTTGGCCGCAGCCCGCAGCAACGACGGGCCGCCGATGTCGATCTCCTCGATGAGCTCGTCGAGGCCGATCCCGGGCCGCTCGGCCGCGGCCGCGAAGGGGTAGAGGTTCACGACGACCAGCTCGAACGCGTCGATGCCGGCCTCGATGAGCTGGCGGCGATGGCCGACCCGAGCCTGGTCGGCCAGGATGCCGGCGTGGATCCGGGGATGGAGTGTCTTGACCCGCCCGTCGAGCAGCTCCGGGAAGCCCGTGACCGCAGCCACGTCGGTGACGGACAGGCCGGCGCCGCGCAGATGCGTTGCGGTCCCGCCGCTCGACACGAGCTCGAAGTCAAGGGCCAGCAGGCCGCGGGCGAGGTCCGCCAAGCCGGTCTTGTCGGACACGGACAGGAGCGCCCGGCGCGGCTTGGGCAGCCGGACATCGGCGACCTCGGCGTCGAGGCGGACGTGCCGGCCCTCGACGCGCAGGGCGCCCGCCAGCAGGAGCGCAACGGCCCGGGGCAGGAGCCGGTGCTCGACCGCCCGGATACGGGCGTGAAGGGCGGCTTCGTCATCGCCGGGCAGGATGGCCACGGGCTCCTGGAGGACGATCGGCCCGCCGTCGAGCAAGGCGTCGACGAGGTGGACCGTACACCCGGTCACGGCGACACCGGCCGCAAGCGCGCCGCCCACGGCCCGCGCCCCGGGGAAGGCCGGCAGCAAGGAGGGATGGGTGTTGAGGATGCGGCCGCCGAACGCTTCCAGCACGGCCGGCCCGACGATGCGCATGTAGCCGGCCAGGACGAGAGCGTCCGGCGCCGCGGCGCGGAGCGTCGCGGCCAGGGGCTCGTCGGCGCCGCCGGGCACGAGGGCCGTCTCGATGCCCTCCTCTGCCGCCCAGGCCAGGGCCGGGCATTCGCGATCGGCGAAGACGAGCGTGACGTCCCCACCGAGGGCGCCGCGACGGGCCGCGGCGACCAGCGCCCGGAGGTTCGAGCCGGCGCCCGAGACGCCGACGGCGATCCGCCCGCCGGCAGCGTCACCCATCGTTGCCGACCTCCGCGTAGCGCGCGCCACCGAGGTCTCCGGCCGCGACGACGTCGCCGACGATCCACGCCGGCACGCCCGCTTCGGCCAGCGTCTTGGACGCCGCGTCGGCGGCCCTCGCGGGCACGACCGCGACCATCCCCAGGCCGCCGTTGAGGGTCGCCCGCATCTCGGGCCCGGTGAGGCCGCCCAGCTCGGCCACGAGGCCGAAGATCGTCGGCAGCGGCCACGAGCGCACGTCCAGCCGCGCGCCAAGCCCGGAGGGCAGGGCGCGGGGCACGTTGCCCGGCAGGCCGCCACCGGTCACGTGGGCGAGGCCGCGGAGCGGCGTGCCGGCCAGCGCCAGGGCGTCGCGCAAGGCGAGGACGGCGGGCGCGTAGATCGTGGTCGGGGTGAGCAGGACCTCCCCGAGCGTCGCGAGGAGGTGCGCCGGCTCCTCTGCCTCGACGCGAGCGGCCGCAGCCTCGCCGAGCCGGTCCTGGACGATCTCGAGGTAGGGCCGCTCGAGGCCGAGCTCGTGGCGGTCGAGCAGGTCGCGCACGAGTGAGTAGCCGTTGGCATGGAGGCCCGATGCGCCCAGCCCGATGAGCGCGTCGCCCGCCCGGGCTGCCGAGCCGTCGAGGAGCTCGTCGCGCTCGGCCAGCCCCACGCAGAAGCCGGCCATGTCGAGGTCGCCCGGGGCCATGAGGCCCGGGTGCTCCGCGGTCTCGCCGCCGACAAGAGCGCAGGCGGCCATCTCGCAGCCCTGGGCGATGCCCTCGACGAGCTCGGCCACGGCGTCGGGCTCGAGCCGGCCGACGGCCAGGTAGTCGAGGAAGAAGAGCGGCCGGGCGCCGGCGCAGGCGACATCGTCCGCGCACATCCCCACGAGGTCGCGGCCGAGCGTCCCGAAGCGGCGCATGGCCACCGCGATGGCCGTCTTGGTGCCCACCCCGTCGGTCGCGCTCACGAGCACCGGCGAGCGCATCCCGGCCGGCAGGCCCACGGCCGAGGCGAAGCCGCCCAGGCGGCCGAGGACCTCGGCGGCGCCATGGGTTCGTTCGACGCTGGCCCGCATCAGCTCCACCGCGCGCTCACCCGCGGCCACGTCGACGCCGGCGGCCGCGTAGGCCCGCCGCTCCGTCACGGCACCCCCGCCACCGGCTCGTCCTCGAGGACGAACTTG
>JBIOIE010000094.1:0-6439 GCA_044449605.1 Candidatus Limnocylindrales bacterium
ACTCGACGGTGAGCGGCCGGACGGGATCCTCGCCGGGCTGGGTGGCCAGACGGCCCTCAACCTGGCCGTCGCGCTGGCGCGGGCCGGGGTCCTGGAGCGCTTCGGCGTGCCCCTCCTGGGGACGCCCCTCGAGGCCAGCGAGATGGCCGAGGACCGGGCCCGCTTCCGCGAGCTGCTCGACCGCATCGGCCAGCCCTACCCGCCCTCGGAGATCGTGGAAGGTGCCACCCTGGCCGAGCGCCTCGCGGCCACCGAGCGGGCACTGAAGACGATCGGCCTGCCCGCGATCGTCCGGCCGGCGTACACGCTCGGTGGCTCGGGCGGCGGCATCGTCGAGGTCGAGGAGGACTACCGGGCCCGGGTGCGCGCCGGCCTGCGCGCGAGCCCGATCGGCCAGGTCATCGTCGAGCGCTGCCTGGTCGGCTGGCAGGAGATCGAGTACGAGGTCATGCGCGATGCGGACGACACCTGCATCGCCGTCTGCTCGATGGAGAACGTCGACCCGCTGGGCGTCCATACCGGCGACTCGATCGTCGTCGCGCCGGTCCAGACGCTGCCGGATCCGGTCCACCAGCGCCTGCGCAGCGCGGCCCTGGCCATCATCCGGGCGCTCGGCGTGGAGGGCGGCTGCAACGTCCAGTTCGCCCTCTCCGCTGACGCTCGCGACTACGCCGTCATCGAGGTCAACCCGCGGGTCTGCCGGTCGTCGGCGCGGGCCAGCAAGGCGACCGGCTACCCGATCGCCCGGGTGGCCGCCCAGATCGCCGTCGGGCGGCGCCTGGCCGAGATCCCCAATGCCATCACGGGCACGACCGTGGCCGCCTTCGAGCCGGCCCTCGACTACGTCGTCGTGAAGCTGCCCCGCTTCCCGTTCGACAAGTTCCCCGGGGCCGACCGCAGCCTGGGCTCGCAGATGAAGGCCACCGGCGAGGTCATGGCCATCGAGCGGACCTTCGGGGCGGCCCTCAACAAGGCGCTGCGCGGCCTCGAGCAGGCCGGCGCCGGCCTGCAGTCCGAGGACCCCGCCTGGGAGGCGCTCATCGACGACCGCCGCCCGGCTGCCCGGCGGCGCTTCCTGGAGCCGTCCGATTCGCGGCTCTGGCGGCTGCTCGCCCTGCTCCGGCGGGGCGTGCCGCCGGAGGAGCTGCAGCGCCTGACGGGCATCGCGCCCTGGTTCGTGGCGGAGATGAAGCGCCTCATCGATCTCGAGGGTGCGCTGCGCGCGACGGGCGCCGGCGCCGCTGCCCGACGACGCCTCCCGGACGACCTGCTCGTGGCGGCGAAGCGGGCGGCCTTCGGCGACCGGGAGATCGCCGCCCTGGCCGGCCTGTCCATCGAGGCCATCGAGGCGCAGCGCGAAGCCCTCGGGCTGCAACCGGGATTCGCGATGGTCGACACCTGTGCGGCCGAGTTCGCGGCCCAGACGCCCTACTTCTACTCGACCTACGCGGCTGCCGGCTCGCCGCCGGAGGCCCCGCCCGTGGCCCGCCCCGCGGCGCTGGTCATCGGCTCCGGGCCCGTGCGCATCGGCCAGGGCATCGAGTTCGACTACTGCGCCGTGCGTGCCGCGGCGACCCTCCGCTCGATGGGCTGGCAGGCGGTCATGGTCAACTCCAACCCGGAGACCGTCTCGACCGACTTCGACGCCAGCTCGCGGCTCTACTTCGAACCCCTCGATACCGAGAGCGTGCGCGCGGTCGTGAGGGCCGAGACGGCACCGGGGGAGGCGCCGCTCGGGGCGCTCGTCCAGTTCGGCGGGCAGACGCCGCTCAACCTCGCCGCCGCCCTGGCCGCCAGCGGCGTGCCCCTGCTGGGCCTGGATGTCGAGACGATCGACCTGGCCGAGGAGCGGGTCCGCTTCGCCGGCCTGCTCGACCGCCTGGGCGTGCCTCAGCCGCCCGGCGGCGTGGCCACGTCGATCGACGAGGCGCTCGTCGTGGCCGAGCGGATCGGCTACCCGGTCATCGTCCGCCCCAGCTTCGTCATCGGCGGGCTGGCCATCGACTTCGCCTACGGCCCCGAAGACCTCGTCGACCACCTGGCCGCGGCGACGGTCGTGGCGCCCGATCGGCCGGTCCGGCTCGACGCCTACCTCGAGGGCCTGGAGGTCGACGTCGATGCCGTCTGCGACGGCCGGGAGGTGCTCATCGCCGGCCTCATCGAGCATGTCGAACGGGCCGGCGTCCACTCCGGCGATTCCGTCGGCGTGTTCCCGCCCCAGACCCTCTCCGCCGCCGATGCGGCCGTCATCGTCGCGACCTTCAGCCGGGTGGCCCTGGCCCTAGGCGTGCATGGCCTGGTCAACGCCCAGTTCATCGTCCGGCCCGACGGCGTCTACCTCATCGAGGTCAACCCGCGGGCCAGCCGGACCGTGCCCTTCCTGGCCAAGGTCACGGGGGTGCCGCTCGTGGACCTGGCCACGCGCGTCGCCCTGGGTACCTCGCTCGCCCAGCTGGGTTGGTCCGGCCGGCTCGTGCCCCCGCCCCCGTTCGTGGCCGTCAAGGCGCCCGTCTTCTCGACCTCGAAGCTACGCGGGGTCGACCCCTCGCTCGGCCCGGGGATGCAGTCGACCGGCGAGGTCATCGGCATCCACGGCGACGCCCGCGTGGCGATGGCCAAGGCCCTCCTGGCCGCCGCGCTGCGGCCCCCGCTGCCGGGACCCGACGGGGCGCTGGCCCTGCTCTCGATCGCCGACCGCGACAAGGGGTCGCTCGGGGAGCTGGCCGATGCCCTCGCCTCCGCCGGCTACAGGTTCGCGGCGACCCGGGGCACGGCGGCCCGACTGCACGCCCTCGGCCACGCCGCCATCGAGGTCGCACGGGTCGCCGAGATGGAGGCCGGCCGGCCGACGATCCTGGACACGATCCAGTCGGGCGAGGTGCGCCTCGTGGTCAACACCCCTTCGCCCCTGCCCGGCCCGGTCCGCGACGCGTCCGCGATCCGCCAGGTCGCGGTCGCCGAGGGCATCCTCTGCCTGACCGCGATCGAGACGGCCATCGCCGCCGCCCGCTCACTGGACCCCGCTGTGCGGGCGCGCATCGACGAGGTCCGTGCACTGGGGGAGTGGGTCGTCTCCGCGCCGACCCCGGGGTCATGAGGCCGGGAGGCAGTCCTCCGACTCGGGGGCCAGGCGCCGGCCGGTGGCGACGAGCGCCTCGCCGACGCGGGTGACCAGCCGCGGCCGGCGGACCGAAGCGGCCCTGTGGTGGGCGGTCGGGGGCCGCGCCTGCTGGGCCGCGCGGGCGAGCCGGCGGGCATCGGCCTCGGCGAGGAGGCGGGCCTGGTGATCGGCTGCGGGGACGTGAAGCGGGATCATCTCGTTATCCTTCCTCGTGGAAGCCTTCCATCTAACACGTGCTCGTGAGCATCGTTGCCGCCGCTCTCGCGGTCGGCCTGGGACCCCGTCAGGGGTCAGGCGAGGTATCTCCGGATCTCGTCGTCGGCCTGCTCGATCCGGTCGCGGCGCAGGCTGTAGTAGGTCATCGAGCCCTGGTCGGTCATGGTCACGAGACCCGCCGCGCGGAGCTGGGCGAGGTGGTGCTTGGCGGTCGGTTTGCTGACCTCGAGCAGCTGGGCCAGCTCGGTCAGGTACAGGTCCTTCTCGCGCAGGAGGTGGAGGATGCGCAGGCGGGACTCGTCGCCAAGGGCGCGGTGGAGGCGGACCAGCGCCGCCGGTGGAGCCGTTTCGTCACCGAGGTCGAGCGCGGAATCCGCGATCGGGTAGCAGAAGAGGCGCCAGTCCCGGCCCTCGTACACGTAGTTGAAGGGCCGTGAGAAGTAGCTCGGGCTGAGGATGAGCCGGTTGATACCGGTTTCGCCGAAGAAGCGCAGGCCTGAGGTGGCCCGCTCGACGACCTCGGCCGCCGGCAGTCGCTGGCGGTCCTCGGCGCGCAGTTCGAGATCGCGCTGGATCATCCGCTGGAGGCGCGGCTCGATCTCCTCGAACTTGGGCAGCCACGCTCCGAGCAGGCCCCGGATGCGATCGACCCAGGCGCTCGGGGCGGCCAGGAAGTCGGCGATGGCCTCCTGGTGGTACTCATCAACGCCGGCGACGAAGGCCGCGATGTCCTCGTCGGCCCCGCCGAGGATGCGTTCCAGGTGCTCTGCCGCCTGCGTTTCGCGGGTGTAGCTGGCGAGCATCGCGCGGACGATCTCGCCGGTGTCCATGACGGCCAGGGCAGCCACGAACTGGCGGGCGCTGCGCGCCTCCGGGTCGAGCACGACGAGGGCCCCGGCGGCCTGGCAGAAGGCCTTGGGCGAGTCGCCGAAGCAGGCTTCGACGTCGGCCCGTCGGTCCGTTGGCAGAGCTGCCAGGGCGGCGGTCAGCCAGCGCCGGTCGTCGGGCTGGAGGTCGTGCTCATGGGCGTCGTGGACGCCCAGGCTGATCAGGAAGTCGTAGACCGTCCGGCCGTCGAACTCGATGCTGTAGGGGACTGCACCGCTGGTCATGCCGCGCACCTGGGCGCGCCCGCCGGAGCCGGCCTCGGCGCGGCGGCTGGTGGTGGTGGGGCGGGTGGCCACGGGCGTGCTCCTCATCTTCCTCGAGTTATACGAAAAGCTAACACCGCTCGCGGAGCCGTGTCAAGAGGCCACCAGAGGGGTTGCCCGCAGTGCCCCGGCGCGTGGCACAATCGCGCCGCCATCCGGGCGTACCCCGCTGGCGGCCCCCCGCCATCCACCGACGGAGCGTGCATGCCCGGCAGCGATCGCGACTTTCCGATCATCCGCTTCAGCGAGCGGCGCCTGCCCAACGGGCTGCGCGTGATCGTGGCCCCGGATCACCTCGCCCCGGTCGTCGCCATCAACCTCTGGTACGCCGTCGGTTCGCGCGACGAGCGGCCGGGCAAGACCGGCTTCGCCCACCTCTTCGAGCACTTCATGTTCCAGGGCTCCGCCCATGTCGCCAAGGCCGAGCACTCCGCGATCGTCCAGGGCTCCGGCGGCGTGGGCAACGCGTCGACCTACTTCGATCGCACCAACTACTACGAGACGCTGCCCTCCAACCAGCTCGAGGTGGGGCTCTGGCTGGAGGCCGACCGGATGGCCACACTGCTCAGCGCGCTGAACCAGACGAACCTCGACAACCAGCGCGAGGTCGTCAAGAACGAGAAGCGCCAGAGCTACGACAACCAGCCCTATGGCTCGTTCTACGAGCGGCTGATGGCCGTCGTCTTCCCGGCCGGCCATCCCTACCAGCACACGCCCATCGGCTCGATGGCCGACCTCGACGCCGCCAGCCTCGACGACGTGCGCGAGTTCTTCACGACCTACTACGCGCCCGATGGCTGCGTGCTCTCGATCGTCGGCGACGTCGACGAGGCGGACGCCTTCGCGGCCGCCGAGCGCTGGCTGGGCCCGATCCCGGCGCGGACCGCGCCGCCGGTCACCACGATGCCCGACGTGCCCACCCACATCGGCCGTGAGGTCCGCGAAACGGTGCCCGACGCCGTGCCCCTCGTGCGGGTCCACTTCGGCTTCCGGACGCCGGCCTTCGGCAGCCCGGCCTTCGACGCGCTCGAGGTGGCGACCCAGATCCTGGCTGGGGGCAAGGGCAGCCGCCTCTATCGCAGCCTCGTCCGGGAGCGGCGGATCGCCCAGGACGTGGCCCTCTTCTCGCTGCCGCTGGCGGGCGGGGCATCGATCTGCGCCGGTTGGGCCACGGTCCGGCCAGAGGCCGACGCCGCCGTCGTCGAGGCGGCCTTCCTGACGGAGCTGGAGCGGATGACCACGGAGCCCGTCAGCGACGACGAGCTGGCTCGCTCACGTGCGCTCATCGAGTCCGGCGAGCTGGCCGCCCTCGGCCGGGTCGAGGAGGTGGCCGACCGGTTGGGCCAGTACGCCACGCTCTTCGGCCGCCCCGAGATGATCAACGAGCAGCTGCCGCGCTACCTGGCCGTCGATGCGCCGGCCATCCAGGCGGTCGCCGGCGCCGTCTTCCGGTCGGACAATCGGGCTGTCATCACCTACGTGCCGGGCGGCGACCCGGGGGCAAGCGCATGAGGGCCTACGACTACCTGGCCACCCGGCCCGAACCGTCCGCACCGCATCCGTACCACTTCCCGGGCTTCGAGCGGGCGCGACTCGCCAACGGGCTGACCGTCATCACCGCCCACCTGCCGGGCCGGCCGCTGCTGGCCGCGCACCTCCACCTCGAGGGCGGCGCGGGGGCGGAGGCGCCCGAGCTGGCCGGGGTCAGCGCGCTGGCGGCTCGGGCGATGCCCGAGGGGACCGCCAGGCGCGACGCAACCGAGCTCGTCGAGGCCAGCGAACGGCTCGGCGCCGAACTCCACGCCCAGACCGGCTGGGAGACCCTCGCGGCGTCGATCGACGTGCCCCGGCGGCACTTCGGAGGGGCACTGGCGCTGCTGGCCGAGATGGTCCTCGAGCCGAGCTTCCCCGAGCACGAGATCGAGCGCCTCCGCGACGAGCGCATCAACGA
>JBIOIE010000095.1:0-6430 GCA_044449605.1 Candidatus Limnocylindrales bacterium
CCCCTACGCTCCGCCCCGCCGCCGGACAGCCCTCCAGGGCCCGACGCGCAAAGCGGCCCTGGCGGCTTCCCCCGCGCCGCCGCTCGAGGCGGTCGCGCCGCCGCGCCGGGCTACCGACGTCGATCTCTCGGTCGATCTGGCCCCCCGTCGCCCCGGCGGCCTGGCCCTGCGCAACCCGATCCTCGTCGCCTCGGGCACCTTCGGCTACGGCATCGAGTACGGCGAGGTCGTCGATGTCCAGGCCCTCGGCGCCATCTGCTGCAAGGGCACGACGTTGCGGGCGCGCTTCGGCAACGAGCCGCCCCGGGTCACCGAGACGCCGGCGGGCATGCTCAACTCGATCGGCCTCCAGAACCCCGGCGTCGACGCGGTCATCGAGAAGTACGCCGCACAGTGGGCGACCTGGTCTGTGCCGGTCATCGTCAACGTCGCCGGCGAGTCGATCGAGGACTACGTCGAGGTCGTCCGCCGCCTCGACGGCGTGCCCGGTGTGGCCGGCATCGAGCTGAACATCTCCTGCCCCAACGTCGGCAAGGGCGGGCTCCAGTTCGCCGTCGATCGCGAGGCCGCCGGGGCGGTCACCTCGGCGGTCCGACGGGCTACCGACCTGCCCCTCATCGTCAAGCTCTCGCCCAACGTGGCCGACGTACGCGCCATCGCCAAGGCCATCGAGGATGCCGGAGCCGACGCCATCAGCGCCATCAACACCCTCTCGGGTATGGCCATGGACCGGGCCCAGCGGCGCCCGCTCCTGGGCAACACGTATGGCGGCCTGTCGGGCCCGGCCATCAGGCCGGTCGCCCTGCGCATCGTCTACGAGGTGGCCCAGGTCGTGCGCGTGCCCATCGTCGGGATCGGCGGCATCAGCACCCTCGATGACGTGCTCGACTACCTCATGGCCGGGGCCAGCGCCGTGCAGGTCGGCACCGCCCTCTTCGCCGACCCGGGTCTCCCGGTCCGCCTCGTCGACGAGCTGGCGACCTGGTGCGCCGGCCGCGGGCTGGCCTCGTACCGCGACGTGATCGGCGTGGCCCTGCCCGCCGGCCGCGACCGTCCCAGCGTCAAGGGCGCCGAGTACCGCCCATGACGATCCCGGCGGCGCGGGTCCAGGAACTGTTCGAGTCCTCCGGTGCGCTCCGGACGGGCCACTTCGCCCTCAAGAGCGGCCGCCACGGCGACCGCTACGTGGAGAAGTTCCAGGTCCTCCAGTTCCCGGCCGCCGTCTCCGAGCTGTGCGCCGCGTTCGCCGAGGCGGTGCGCGGCGCCGACGGAACGCCGACGGTCGACGTCGTGGTCGGCCCGACGACCGGTGGCGTGATCCTGGCCTTCGAGACCGCCCGTCAGCTGGGCGTGCGCGGCTTCTTCGCCGAAGAGGTCCGGGGTCCAGACGGCGTCGCCCGGCGCGAGTTCCGGCGCGGGTTCCGCATCGAGCCCTACACCCGCGTCCTGCTCGTCGACGACATCCTCACCACCGGCGGCTCGCTGCTGGCGATGCTGCCGCCGATCGAGGAGGCCGGCGCGGAGCTGGCCCTGGCCATGGTCCTGGTCGACCGTTCCGGCGGAACCCACGAGATGGTCTCGCCGGCGACCGGCCGGACCTACCCGGTCCAGGCGCTCTGGTCGCTCGACCTGCCCACGTACGGATCGGGTCCCGGCGCGTGCCCGGGCTGCGCGGCGGGCCTGCCCCTGGAGGTGCCCGGCTCGAGCGGGGCGGCGCCGGCCTGAGCCCGGGTCAGCTGCCCAGGAGCGCGTCCAGCGCCTGGCGCAGCTCGTCCGCCCCCAGTCCGCCCTCGAACTTGGCGGCGAGGGTGCCATCGGCGCGGACGACGAAGGTCCAGGGCTCGCTCGGCAGCCCCCATTCGGCCGCGGCGGGCACGACCTGGAAGTCGCCGTTGGCGGCGTAGACGGGCTGCAGGCCCGTGTCCGTCACGTGGAGCTGGTAGGGCTCGACGTGGATGAACTCGATGCGGCCCTTGTAGGGCGCGGCCGCGCTCTTGACGGTGTCGAGGGTCGGGCCGCAGGTCCGGCTCTGGCAGAAGAGCGGGGTCGCGAAGATGAGCACGAACGGCTCACCCGCCGCCAGCGCGCCCTTGACGGACTGGCGATAGAAGTCCGGATCGGGGCTCGGGTCGGAGGAGATGGCGGCGATGCCGGCGGCCGTCGTGGCCGTCGGCGTGTCCGAAGCCGGGACCTTCGAGCCGAGCGCCGGCGTCGATCCGCTGGCGCGGACGTCGAAGACCGCCCGCACCTTCCGGTCCGGGAGGCCGGCCTTGCTGGCCACGATCTCGACGCCCCACGGTCCGGCGCGCGTGAAGGCGACCTGCAGGTGGTACAGGCCGACCGTAGCCGGGACCGTCCAGATGAACGTGCCGCTGGCCTCCGTCACGGCCTTGGCCGGATCGGCAGCCAGATCGAAGAACGTGGCCGTGGTGGCGAGATCCGGGGCCGCGATGAGGGCGTTGGACGTGTCGGCCAGGGAGAAGAGGAAGCGGTTCGGCCCGGGCACCAGCTCCGAGCTGACCAGGAGCGGCACCATCTGGGCGTTGGGATCCGGTCCGGCCGGCCAGCCGGGGTAGGTGCCGGTGGCCGGCGTGGGGGACGGCGGCGTGGCGGTCGTGCCGGGCGCCGCGCAGGCGGCGAGGGCGATGACGAGGATGAGGCTGCCGGCCAGGCGCTGTCGGGACATCGCTGAGCACGATAGCCCCATGGGCTCCATCGCGCCTTGGCTGCTACGATCGAAGGTCCATGACGCGCTTCCAGAAGCTGACCCTGGCGACCGCCGTGGCCACGTACCTGCTGGTCGTGTGGGGCGCCGTCGTGCGGGTCACGGAGTCGGGCCTGGGCTGTCCCGACTGGCCACTCTGCTACGGCCAGCTGCTGCCACCGGTGGGCGACAGCGCGGCCTGGATCGAATGGTTCCATCGGGGCCTGGCGGCGGTCGTCGGCCTGCTCGTGGTGGCCGTGCTGGCCGTCGCCCTGCGCCACCATCGCCAGCGGGCGATCGTCATCCCAGCCCTGCTCGCCCTCGTCTTCACGGGCTTCCAGGCGTACCTCGGGAAGGTCACCGTCGAGACCGGCAACTCCGGCGACTCCGTCACGGCCCACCTGGCGATGGCCATGATCGTGCTCGCCTCTCTCGTCTACATCGCCCTGCGCGTGCGCTACCCGGCCCGCCTGCCGGCGGGTGGCGGGCCCCAGCGCTTCACGCTGCTGGCCGCCTTCAGTGCCCTGAGCGTCTACGCCCTGCTCCTCTTCGGCTCCCACGTCACGGCCACCGACTCGGCCCTCGTCTTCGGCAACGCCTGGCCGCTCTTCCCGAACGGGGCGCTCTGGCCGACCTTCGACCCCGACCCCGCCGTGGCCGCGCTGCAGCTGGCGCACCTCCTCCATCGCCTCGTCTCCGTCGTCGTCGGCGTCATCGTCCTGATCACGGCCTGGGTGGCCTGGCGGCGCAACCGGGACGGCTCGTGGGGACCGGTCGAGGCGCGGCCCGTGCTGCTCGCCCTGACAGGCACGGCCGCCGCGCTCTTCGCGATCCAGGTCGTCGTCGGCGCGGCCCAGATCCTGACGACCCTGGCGGCCTGGTCGGTGGCCCTCCACCTCGCCCTCGGCGCGGCCATCTGGGCGCTGCTGGTGGCGGCGGCCGTGTACGCCTACTGCACGGCGCGGGTGGCCAGGCCGACCGCCCCGGCCGGCCCCGAAGCAAGCCCCGATGCCGGCCCCGAGGCAACACCTGGTACGGGTGAGCGCGGCGCGCCGGAGGTTGCCGCGGGCGACCCCGCCGAGGCGACCGGCCCACCGGGGGCGACGGCGGCGATGACCGCCACGACCGTGACGACAGCCACGACCCCAAGGGCGCGCATCGGCGCCTACGTCGCGCTGACGAAGCCGCGCATCATCGAGCTGCTCCTGGTCACGACCCTGCCGGCCATGGTCCTCGCCGCCAGGGGCATCCCACGCCTGGACCTGATGGTCTGGACGCTCCTCGGCGGGACCCTCGCCGCGGGCGCCGCGAACGCGGTCAACCAGGTCGTCGACCGGGACATCGACCTGATCATGACCCGCACCCGGCGACGGCCGCTGCCGGCCCAGGCCATCGCCCCCGAGGACGCGCTGGTCTTCGGCCTTGCCCTCGGCGTCATCGCCTTCGCGGCGATGGCCTTCCTGGTCAACCTCCTGGCGGCCTTCCTGACCCTCCTGGCGATGGCCTTCTACGTCGTCGTTTACTCACTCCTGATGAAGCGCAGCACGCCCCAGAACATCGTCATCGGCGGGCTCGCCGGGGCGCTGCCGCCGCTCATCGGCTGGGTCGCCGTGACCGGCGACGTGGCCCTTCCGGCGCTGGTCCTGGTGGGCATCGTCTTCTACTGGACGCCGCCCCACTTCTGGGCGCTCTCGATGCGCCTCGCCCGCGACTACCGCGCCGCCGGCGTGCCGATGCTGCCCGTCGTCCGGGGCGTGCCCGAGACGACGAAGCACATCGCCCTCTACTCGTGCCTCATGGTCGCCCTCAGCCTGGTCCTCTTCACCGTCGGCCAGTTGGGCCTGCTCTACCTGGTCGGTGCCGTCGTCCTCGGCGCGGCCTTCCTCTTCCAGGCCATGCGCCTGTGGATCGAGGGCACCGACGCTGGCGCCGTGCGCCTCTACCGCTTCTCGACGACCTACCTCACCGCGCTCTTCGCGCTCATCGTCATCGACGTGCTGGTTCCGATCGCCCTGTAGCCTCCAGGCGCGCCCGCTCCCGGTCCAGCCGCTCGTCGTTGAGGCGGCCCTTCTCCTCCTCGCTCCGGAACCAGGCCACCACGACGCCCAGGAGCGGGATCAGGAAGACGAGGTCGCCGGCCGCCCACATGATCCCGCCGGCGAGTTGCTGGTCCTCGAGGGGCGTCGGCCCCCAGGCCCGCACGAGCGCCGCGTAGTGGGGATAGAGGACGCTCGAGGCCGAGAAGATGGCCAGGCCCAGGAACGAGTTCTGGGGCAGGCCCAGGAGCAGGTAGACCACGCGCGCGGCATGGCTCAGCCGATGGGGGCTCGGGTCGACGCCGACGACCGGCAGCCAGAAGAGCAGGCCGGCGCTGAGGAAGAGGGCGTGCTCCAGGGCGTGGATCCGGTCGTCGGCCAGGGCGGCATCGAAGAGCGGGCTGAAGTGGCTGCCCCACATGACCAGGGCGAAGGTGATCCAACCGAGGAGCGGGTTGGTCAGGATGCTCACCGCGCGCGACTCGAGCACGGGCAGGATCCACCTCTGGCGGTGCTCGTGGGAGGCGCTGCGCAGCAGGAGCGTGAGCGGCGCGCCGAGGAGGAGAAGCGGCGGCGCGACCATCGTCAGCAGCAGGTGCTGGATCATGTGGACGCTGAACAGCTCGTCGGCGTAGACGTCGACGACCGAGAAGAGGGCCACGGCGACGACCGCCAGCCCGGCCAGCCAGGCTGCGATCCGGCGGCGGGGGACGGGATGGTCCGGATGGGCCCGGTCGACCCGGCGCACGGCCACGAGGTAGAGCAGCAGGGCGACGAGAAGGGCCAGCAGGGCGACCGGCTCGACCGTCCAGCTGGTCAGCGCCGTCGTGACGGTCAACTCCTCGGTCGGCCGGCCGTGGGCGCTGACGGTGGCCGGCGCGGCGAGGAGCAGCCAGCCGAGCGCGCCAGCGGCCACCAGGCTCCTCCGATGGCCGACGAAGGCGAGCATCAGCCCGTATGATAGGCGCCTGCCAACTCCGCCCGGGCGGTTGCGTCCGCCAGCCTTAGGGGAGAAAGCCGCGCGTGAACCGCGCCACGAGTCGATTGCGACGGTCGCTCCCAGTCATCGCCGCGGTCCTCATCGGGGCCTTCGTGGTCGCGGGCTGCTCGGCGGACTACCCGGGCCTCTTCCCCCGGCCGGCGGTCACCGCGCAGGGCCAGCAGACCGAAGCTCTCTACCACATCGTGTTCACCATCGCGGCCCTCATCTTCGTCCTCGTCGAGGGCCTCATCATCTGGGCGGTCCTGCGCTATCGGCGCCGCGACGACGCCCTGCCCAAGCAGACCCACGGCAACCGCATCGCCGAGGCTGTCTGGACGATCGTGCCGGCGATCATCGTGGTCGTCCTCTTCTTCCTCTCGCTGCAGACCCAGAACGTCGTCACGGCCAAGGTCGCCCAGCCGGACCTCGTCATCGACGTGGTCGGCTTCCAGTGGCAGTGGACGATGGGTTACGGCTGCCCCGACTCCTACGCCGACACGCCCGTGGTGCAGCCGGCCAAGGACTGCGCCTTCGCCCTGACCGGCGCCGGTAACCAGGGTCCGAACCTCCACGTCCCGGTCGGCGAGACGATCCGCTTCCGGCTCCACGCCGCCGACGTCATCCACTCGTTCTTCATCCCCCGCTTCCTCTACAAGCTGGACGTCGTGCCCGGTCGCGTCAACAGCTTCGACGTGCTCGTCCAGGACG
>JBIOIE010000096.1:0-6378 GCA_044449605.1 Candidatus Limnocylindrales bacterium
ACGATGCGCTTCCTGGTCTGGGGCACGATCCCGATCGGGTCGTTCATCGGCGGCTACCTGGGCGGCACCATCGGGCTCCGCGAGACGCTTTACGTCGGGGCCATCGGGTCCGCGCTGGCCTTCCTCTTCGTGCTCTTCTCGCCGGTCCGCTCCCTGCGCACGATCCCCGAGGCCGTGCCCGACGAGGCCGCGCTGCCGCCGACGGCATAGACCCGGGGCCGCCCGGCGGCTAGGATGCCGGCGTGTCGTTCCTCGATCGTGCCAAGCAGGCAGCCGAACAGGCGAAGGTCGCCGCCACGCAGGCCGCCGGACAGGCCAAGGTGGCCGCCGCGCAGGCGACCAAGAGCGCTACCGAGACCGCCCAGACGGTCGCCGACCGGGCTCGGGCGGAGGCGCCGGGTGCCGCCGAGAAGGCGCGCGCCGCGGCGGGCCGGGCCCGCAGCTCGCTGGTCACGGCAGTCGAGCGGATCGACCCGCGCCTCCTGGCCGACATCGTCATCAAGGCCACCGCGCTCCAGGAAAAGACGAATGGCGCCCTGCGCACGAAGGGCTCGGCCTATCGCATCGCCGAGATCACCATCACGGCCACGATCCCGCCCCAGATCGGCTTCACGATCGCCCGCATCGGCGATATCGATGTGCCGGTCGAGGCCGAGCCGGTCGTGGACTCGACGACCCTCCTGGCGGAGGGCGCGGTCACCACGACCGAGGAGACCGACCTGGAGGGCGACGCGCCCGCCTAGCGACGCGCCCGCCGAGGGCGGGCGGATCGTCCGACGGCGTTGCGGCCGCGCCCCGCACCTTGCGGTCGGCCATGCCGTCCTCATTCGCGCCGGCTGACGTAGGGCGACGACAAGCGCCCCGGAGGCCCGGGCTTATCGCCGCACCGACCGCCTCGCGTCGTCCTCATTCGCCCGGGCGCTGATAAGAGCGGCCGGCAGCGGGCTTGCAGCCCGGCCTATGCCGTCAGCGCGAATGAGACCGCCGCGGGGACCGACAACGAGGCGCCAGCCTCGTCGTCGCGCGCCCCCGCCGGTGCACGGGTCAACAACCTGTACGGGAATCACAGTCAGCCGCCGGCGACGGCCGGCAGGACGTGGACCAGGGCGTCGGGCCCGAGGGCCGTGGCCAGGTCGGCCCGCTCGCCATCGACGAAGACGTTGATGTATTCGCGCAGCGCCGGGCCGGCGTCGCAGAGCCGGTCGTTGAGACCCGGCCAGCGCGCGTCGAGCCGGGCGATCAGCTCGGCCACGGTCGTGGCGTCGTCGACATCGAGGCGGCGTGGTGCGCCGGGGAAGAGGGCGACCAGCGAGCGGGGCAGCTGGACGTGCGCCATCGGCCCGGCGCTCAGCCTTCGACGAGCAGCGTCTCGACCGAGTGGATGGGCGGCAGGAACGCGGCGATCTCGCGCCACGTGGCGCCCTCGTCGGGGCTGGCGAAGACCTGGCCCGTGCTCGTCCCGAAGTAGAGGCCGAAGGGCTCGAGGGCATCCTTGGCCATCCCCTCGCGCAGGACTCCGAGGTAGGCGTCCTCCTGGGGCAGCCCCTCGCGCAGGTCCTGCCAGGTCGCGCCGGCGTCGGTCGTGCGCCAGACGGCGGCCCGCCCGTCGGGCATGAAGCGGCCCCGATCGTCGCCGTTCAGAGGGATGGTGAAGACGGTCTCCGGGTCCAGCGGATGGGCGACCATCGGGAAGCCGAAGCTCGAGGGCAACTCGGCCTCGAGCGAGACCCAGGTCCGGCCGGCGTCGTCGCTCCGATACGTTCCGCAGTGGTTCTGCTGGTAGAGCCGCTCGGGCATCCCGGGGGCGGCCACCAGCTTGTGGACGCACTGGCCCGTGACCGGGTACTTGTCGGGCAGGAAGTCCGCCCGGACGCCCTGGTTGCGCGGCTCCCAGGTCGCCCCACCATCCTCGGTGGCGAAGGTGCCGACCGAGGAGATGGCCACCCACATCCGCTGCCGGTCGGTGGCATGGGGCACGATCGAGTGGAGGCACAGGCCGCCGAAGCCGGGCTGCCATGAATCGCGGGTCGGGTGCTCGGTCAGGCCCCGGACGTGGTCCCAGGTCCGGCCGCCGTCGTCCGAGCGGAAGAGCCCGGCCGGATCGACCCCGGCGTAGAGCGCTGACCCGACCGGCGTGATGTTCCAGATCGTCTTCATCTTGGGACCGTCGTCGCCGTAGGTCAGGCCCTCCGACGAGTGCGTCCAGGTCTCGCCGAGGTCGTCGCTGCGCCACACGGCGGGGCCGTACCAGAAGCTACGGCCGCCGGCGAAGAGCGCCCCGCTCGCCGGGTCGGCGGTCACGTGGTTGAGCGGCCAGCCTTCGCAGAGCGGCCCACGTACCGCCCAGTCCCGGCGCCGCTCGTCGCCGTCGAGGATGAAGGCGCCCTTCTTGGTACCCAGCAGGACCAGCAAGCGTCGGTTCATGGGGCGGAATCTACCCCGCCCCGCGAGCGCCGTCGCTCAGTTCAGGCGGGGACCCTCGGCGCGCTTCTTCTCGACGCCCTGGAGCGCCTCCTGGAGTCCAGCGATCCAGTCCGCCTCGTGCTCGGCGACGAGCTTGACGCACCAGGCCAGCGCCTCGGCCCGGCTGCGGGCGACGCCCGCGGCGACGAGCGTGTCGAGCGTGCGCCGGCCCTTCATGCGCAGCCGGGTCATGACCGGCAGGGCTAGGGTCGTGAAGGGGTACTCCTCGCCGCCGACGCGCACGGCCCAGGAAACGACCTTCCGGAAGCGCTGCTGGGCGTCATCGGCGATGGCCATGCGTGCCTCGCGCGTCTCCTCCCGGAAGGCATCCACGCGCGACTCGCGCGCGGCCGAGCGGGTGGCGTCGGTCGCGTCCTTGCCCAGCTCGACGTCCGCCAGGTCGCCGACGACGAGGATCTCCTCGCGGTCAGTGCGCACCTCCGGCGGTCCGCTGAACCAGCCGGCCGTGAGCCGGCCGGCGAACCAGCCCTGCAGTTCCTCGTTCGTGGCCATGTCGCCCATCGGATCACTCCTGCTCGTCTAAGTGGAATTACCAGATTACACACTAACACACGAGCCGATAGGCCGGGCACTGGGCGGGGCGACGGCCGGCAGGGCATCATGTCAACCGCTCCCGCCCCGGCCGACGGCCGCCCGGAGCTGCCGGAGGGACCCGCACCATCGCCATCGCCGACTTCGTGGTCATCGGCGCCGGGCCGGCCGGCGAGGCGGCCGCCTTCCTGGCCCTCGCCCGCGGCGCCAGCGTCGTCGTCGTCGAGCGTGACCTGGTCGGCGGCGCCTGCCCGTTCTATGCCTGCATGCCCTCGAAGACGCTGCTCCACGCGGCCGCCGTCCATGCCCTCGGGGGTGACTATCCCTGGGCGCGGGCCTCGGCCCGCCGCGACTGGATGATCTCGCGCGAGGAGGGCGAGCGGCCGGACGACAGTGGCCACGTCCACCGCCTGGAGAAGGCCGGGGCCCTGGTCGTACGTGGACGGGCCCGGCTCGATGGGCCGGGGCGGGTCCAGGTGGCTCTCGCCAACGGCGGCGAGCAGCTGCTCGAGGCGCGCAACGTCGTCGTCGCCGTCGGATCGATGTCGCGCCGACCGCCGGTCGAAGGCCTCGAGGCGCTCGACCCGTGGACGAACCGGGAGGCGACCTCGACCCGGGAGTTGCCCCGCTCGCTGCTCGTCCTGGGCGGAGGTCCGACCGGCGTCGAGCTGGCCCAGGTCTTCGCCCGCTACGGGGTGCCGGTGACGATCGTCGAATCGAACGAGCGCATCCTTGTCCGCGACCACCCCCGCAACTCGGCGGCGGTGACCGCCGGCCTCATCCGCGAAGGGGTCGTCGTGCGCACCGGCCACCGGGCGCTGCGGGCCCGGGCCGGCGGCGGCTCGGACGGGGCGCACGCGGTCGACCTGGACGACGGCTCGACCGTCGAGGGCCACCGGGTCATGCTCTCGGTCGGTCGGTCGATCCCCCTGGCTGGCCTGGGCCTCGACACGGTGGGCGTGGACCCCGACTCGATCGTGCCCGACGGGCGTCTCCGGCTGGGCGACGGGTTGTGGCTCATCGGCGACCCGGCGGGGCCGGAGCTGCATACCCACGTCTCCCACTACCAGGGCGAGATGGCCGTGCGCATGGCCCTCGGTGACCCGGTCACACCCGACTACCGGGCCGTCCCGCGCTGCACCTACACCGATCCGGAGGTCGGCTTCGTCGGCCTCAGTCTCGAGGGCGCGATCGCTGCCGGGCACGATGCCACCGAGTTCGTGGCCGACCTGGCCACGAGTTCCAAGGGCCTCGTGACCGAGGCCCAGGGCCACGTCACCATCGTCGTCGACCGGGCTGCCCGGGTCCTGCTCGGCGCCGCCATCGCCGGCCCCGGCGCCAGCGAGGCCATCCATGCCGCCGTCCTGGCGGTCAAGACGCGGGTCCCGATCGACGTCCTGGCCGACACCATCCACGCCTTCCCGACCACCGCCCGGGTGATGGGTCTCCTCTACATCGACGCCGCCCGGGCACTGGCGTCCTGAGCGCTGGAAGGAGCGCTGACATGGAGGATCGTCCGATGGATGGGCTCGCCGCCGTCTCCTGGGGAGCCGGGCGCATCGACCTCTTCTGGCGCGGCGACGACCGCGCCCTCTGGCACCGGCGCTGGGTGCCGCCCGGCTGGTCCGAGCCCGAGTCGCTGGGCGGGGTCCTCGCCTCGCCGCCGGCGGTGACGGCCTGGGCCGTCGGCCAGATGGAGGTCTTCGCCGTCATGGACGACGGCGAACTCTGGGACCGCTACTGGGACGGCGCGAGCTGGCACCCCTGGGAGTCGCTCGGCGGCGAGCTGGCCGGCGACGCGGCCGCCTCGAGCTGGGGCGCCGACCGGATCGACGTCTTCGCCCGCGGCCGCGACGGGCGGACTTGGCACCGCTTCTGGGACGGCGGCCGCTGGGTCGAGTGGGAGCAGCTGCCCTAGGCCCGGCCCACCTCGGCGAGCCAGCCGATGATCGCGTCCAGCGCAGCATCCCGGACGGGCAGCAGTCCGTGGCGCTGGCCCGGGAACGTGACCAGACGGCCGTTCGGGAGCGACGGCATCGCCGCGCGCAGGAGCGGCAGCCGGGCGAACGGATCGGCCTCGCCTTCGAGGATCAAGGTCGGGACGGCGATGCGCGGCCAGTGCTCGGTGCGCAGGCCGGCCTCGGGCGCGCCCGGCCGGTGGAGCGGGTAGCTCAGGCAGACCAGGCCGGCGAGATCGGGCAGCCCGCCCGTTGGCCGACCACCGTCGGCCGTGCCGGACTCGGCCGCCAGGAGGCTGGCCACCCGACCGCCGTAGGAGTGGCCGCCGATGATGAGCCGGGCGCCCCGCGGCGCCCGGGGCAGGGCGGTGATCGCGGCCAGGTAGGCGGGCACGGCCTCTTCCGCCTTGCGCCTGGGCAGGTCGATGGCCTGGGCGTCGAAGCCCCGCGCGCGCAGGCCCTCGACCCACGGACGCATCGAGACGGCGGTGCCCGCAGCGCCGTGGGCCAGGACGACCCGGAAGGCGGGCGGCTGGGTGAGGACCGGCATGGGCACGATCATCGGTCATGCGCTCGGAGCGCGTCGCTGCTGTCGCCGCCGACGCTCGGTCCGCAGCTGGATCGGGCGCCCGAAGGCGGCCGATGGCCCTGATAGGATGAGCGCGGTGAACGACGACGACGTCCCGCGGGCGATGATCGACCGGTACCTCACGGCCAACATCGCCGACGACT
Organism: Candidatus Limnocylindrales bacterium; assembly: GCA_044449605.1. GTDB lineage: Bacteria > Chloroflexota > Limnocylindria > Limnocylindrales > CSP1-4 > CSP1-4. The sequence continues at coordinate 5,706 of JBIOIE010000096.1, forward strand.
TCCCGACCCTGGCTGCCCTCCGTCACGCCGATTGGGAGGAGTCCTGGCCGCAATCCGGCGAGGTCGTGCCCAGCAGCGAGGACTACCGCCAGGCGCGGACCAACCGTCCCGAGGGGGCCCCGACCGTTCGACCGGGACGAGCCCGCGGCGGTTCCGGCGACCAGTGGTGGGCGGAGACGATCGTCGACTACCAGGACGGCTCGAGCTGGCTGGCCATCTCCCTGTTCGAGCTGCGCGACGGCCTCGTCTATCGCGAGCGGATCTACTTCGGCCAGGCCTTCCCCGCCCCGGCCTGGCGGGCGCGCTGGGTCCGCCAGGGACCGCCGGCGCTCGGCTAGGGGGCCCGATGGTCTGCTCGAATTGCGGCGCCACGAACGCCGCCGGGGCCAAGTTCTGCAACGACTGCGGCACGCGCCTGGCGCTCACCTGCGACAACTGCGGCACCACCAATCCACCGACCGCCAGGTTCTGCAGCGAGTGCGCCAGCCCGCTGGGCACCACGGCGGCCCCGGCCCGGGCCGTCCCGGCCGTCCCCCTGGCGGCGCCAGCGGCCATCGAGGCGGCCGCGCCGGTCGCCGAGCGGCGCCTGGTGAGCGTGCTCTTCGCCGATCTCGTCGGCTTCACGCCCTTCGCCGAGGAGCGCGACGCGGAGGACGTGCGCGACACCCTCAGC
>JBIOIE010000097.1:0-6363 GCA_044449605.1 Candidatus Limnocylindrales bacterium
CGCGCCGCCTCGACCCGCACGCGTCGTGCCCGCAACCGCTCGAGCAACCCGGCCGCAGCCCCGGCGTCGATGGTCGCGGCGGCAAGGTCGACCCCCTCCCCCAGGTTCGAGGTGCGGCCCGCCACCTGGAGTGCCGCGCCGGCGTTGAGGAGCACGACATCGCGACGCGGTCCGCCGTCGCCGCGCAGCACCGCCTCGACGATGGCCGCGTTCTCCACCGGCGATCCACCGGCGAGCGCCTCGCGCCCGGCCGGGGGCAGTCCCACGTCCGTCGGCGCGATCCCCGAGCGGATCACGCGGCCGGGGCTGACGTCGTAGATCACGCCGCTGCCGTCGAGGGGCAGCTCGTCGATGCCCTGGCCGTGGACCACGAAGGCCCGCTCCACGCCGAGAAGCCGAAGGACTTCGGCGAGCTTGGGGGCCGCCCGCGGATCCCCGGCACCGACCACCAACCGGGACACGCCGGCCGGATTCGTCAGGGGGCCGATGAGGTTGAAGGCCGTGCGCACGCCGATCTCGCGCCGGGTCGGACCCGCATGCATCATCGCCGGGTGGAAGGCGGGCGCGAAGAGGAAGGCGAAACCGTCCTCCGCGAGTGATTCGGATGCTTCGGCGGGCGACTGCGTCACCACGATGCCCAACGCGTCCAGCACGTCGAACGAGCCCGAGGCGGAGGTGATCGCCCGGTTGCCGTGCTTGGCCACGGGCACGCCGGCGGCCGCCACGACCAGCGCTGCGGTGGTCGAGATGTTGAAGGTGCCGCTCCGGTCGCCGCCGGTGCCGACGACGTCGATGGCCCCCGCCGGCGCCGCGACCGGCAGGACGCGCTCGCGCATGGCACCCGCGAAGCCGGCCAGCTCCTCGACGGTCTCCCCGCGCATGCGCAGGGCCACCAGGAGCGCACCGAGCTGGGCGGGGGTCGCCTCACCGTCCATCACCGCGCCCATCGCGGCCAGGGCCGTTTCCTGGCTCAGGGTCTCGCCGTCGACGACGGCCGCCAGGGCGGCCCGGACCACCTCGCTCATCGGCCCGCGCCGACGAGGCCGCGCGTCGCGAAGCCGACGCTCTCGTCGCTCTCAAGGAGCGCGGCCGTGCCCTGGCCGGTACGGCGCAGGAAGTTGGCCAGGATGCGCGGGCCGTCCGGCGTCAGCACCGACTCGGGGTGGAACTGGACGCCCTCGAGGAGCAGCGTCCGATGGCGCATGGCCATGACGACGCCGTCGGCGGTTCGGGCCGTGACCTCGATCTCGGGCGGCAACGTCGCCTCGTCCACGCACAGGGAGTGGTAGCGGGCGGCCGGGAAGGGTGAGCGGATACCGACCAGAAGCCCGACACCGTCGTGGGTCACGGCGCTGGCCTCGCCGTGGACCAGCGTCGGCGCCCGGACGATCGCCCCGCCGTAGGCCGCGGCCAGGCACTGGAGCCCGAGGCAGACCCCGAGCAGGGGTACGCCCCGCTCGGCCGCGACTTCGACCGCGGCCACCGACACGCCGGCCGTGCCCGGGTTCCCGGGCCCCGGCGAGATGACGATGCCCGCCAGCGGTTCGGGCGCCGTCTCGGGCGTACCGGTCCCGTCGTCGCCGAAGCCCCCCTCGTCCGCCAGGCGCTCGATGCCCGCCCGGTCGATCTTGTCGTTGCGGACGACGAGCAGCCGCGCCCCGGCAGCCTCGAGCGCCTGGACGAGGTTGAAGGTGAAGCTGTCGTAGTTGTCGATGACGAGGATCACGCCGGCGCCTCTTCCGTCGGCACCGCGGCCGTCTCGGCGGCCAGCTGGATGGCCCGGCGCATCGCCGCGGCCTTGTGCTCGGTCTCCTCGAATTCGCGCTCCGGGACGCTCGCAGCGACGATGCCCGCGCCCGTGTGGACGTGGGCCAGGCCGTCGGCAAGCACAGCGCTGCGAATCGTGATCGCGGTGTCGAGGTTGCCGTCGTAGCCGAGGTAGCCGACGGCGCCGCCGTACAACCCCCGGCGCTCGCCCTCCAGCTCGGCGATGAGCTGCATGGCCCGGATCTTCGGCGCCCCGGAGAGCGTGCCGGCGGGGAAGACGCTGCGCAGCGCATCGAGGGCGTCAAGGTCCGGCCGCAGCCGCGCCTCGACGTGGGAGACCAGGTGCAGGACGTGGCTGTAGCGCTCGACCTCCATGTACTTCGTCACGGCCACGGTTCCCGGCCGCGCCACGCGGCCGAGGTCGTTGCGGCCGAGATCGACGAGCATGACGTGCTCGGCGCGCTCCTTCGGGTCGCCCTGGAGTTCCTCGGCGATGCGCTCGTCCTCGGCGTCACTCGCGCCGCGCGGCCGCGTGCCGGCGATGGGGTGTGTGGTCAGATGGTCGCGATCGACGCGCAGGAGCAGCTCCGGGCTGGCGCCGACGACCTCGAAGCCGGCTGTGCGCACGAAGAAGAGGTAGGGGCTCGGGTTGACCCGGCGCAGGGCCCGGTAGAGGGCGACGCCGTCCAGCGGCCGTCCGGCGGCGCCGCGCGGCAGGGTCAGGGACTGGCGCCGAGCGAGGACGATCTGGATGGCCTCGCCGGCGGCGATGGCGTGCTTGGCCTTGGCCACGGCCGACTCGTAGGCCTCGCGTCCAAGGCTGGCCGCGATCGGGCTCTCCAACTCGACCTCCGGCGAAGCGCCGTTGCCGTTGGACCGCGTCGGCGGAGCCAGCTCGGCGGCGCTTGGCCGGGCGGTCCGTTCGAGTGCCTCGAAGATCGCCCGTTCGGCGATGCGGTAGCGGCCCTCGAGGTCGGCCGGACCGACCTGGAGCGAGGCGATGGCACTGAGGGTGTGGGTCAGGTGGTCGAAGACGAGCACGAGGTCGGTCTCGAGGAAGGCCGCCGTCGGGGCGCCGACGATGTCGCGCCCCGGGAGCGGGACAGGCTCGAAGGTCGAGATGGCGTCGTAGGCCAGGGCGCCGACGGCCCCGCCGGTGAAGCGGGGCATGCCCTCGAGGGGCGCCACCCGGCGTCGCTCCACGAAGGACCGGATGGCGTCGATGGGGTCGGCCGCCGCGAGCGTCGTCGAGGGCAGGCCCGGATGGAAGGTGTCCTCGGAGAGCGGCCGCTCGACGATCGTGGCCCGGCCGCCGCGGACTTCGAGGGTCCGACGCGGCCCGACGCCCAGGAAGGAGTAGCGTCCGACGCGCTCGCCGCCCTCGACCGACTCGAGCAGGTACGCGGGCCCGCCGTCGTCGAGGCGCAGGAAGGCCCCCATCGGCGTCTCGAGGTCGGCGTCGCGGCTGGCGCGGAGTAGGATCGTGTCGGCGTTGCCCACCAGGCGGTGGACCTCGCCGAGGCTGAGCGGGCTGGTCGTCGGCATCGTCGTGGACCTCCGGAGAATCACGAGACCTTCCGTCCTGATCGGGACGAAAGGTCTGCCCTTCCGCGGTGCCACCCGCCTTCGGCGCCCGGTGAGCCGGGAGCCGCGCTCGTCGCCGACGGACCCTGGGGTCGATCGGTGCTGCCCTGATATCGCTGGCGCGCTGCGCCGGAGCCTACTGGCGCCGCCGAGGCGGCCGTTCGGTCCGGAGGCTCCCGGGTCCATTCGCCGCGATCCTCGCACCGGCTTCCACCAATCGCCGGCTCTCTGTGCCGAGGGATCGACGGGTACTCGTCCCGTTCATCGCCCGTCTTCAGTTAGGGGCGGAGTATGGGTGCGCTCCGCGGGGGGTGTCAAGCGTGGCGCCCGGGCGCCGGACCGAGCGCGCCGCGTGTGTCCCTGCGCCTGGGTGATGGCGGTCTGGCCATCGAGGCTTCGGGCGTCCAGCGCTGAGGATCGTTGGGGCCGCCCGCCCTGATGGTCGTACCGCCATCAGCGACGGAGGTTGCGTCGCGGCGACCGGACCCGCCAGCGATCAGAACTCCAGGCGCATGATCACGCGCGTGGACCGGCCGTCGGCCGGCTGGACCCGGGCGGCCTCCCGGAAGCCGGCGCCCCGGAAGAGCGACACGGTGCCCGGGTACGCGCTGTCGGCCGCAAGCCGCTCGCCGCCCGGGTCGCGGGCATAGCCCTCGATCGCTGGAGCGCGGTGCCCACGAGCGCAGTCGACCGCGCCAGCGAGCAGGGCCCGGGCGACGCCCCCGCCCCGGCTGGGGCGGGTGACGAAGAAGCAGACGACCGACCAGGCCGGCAGCTCGTCGACGGGGTGGATGAAGCGGGACCGGACGATCCGTGTGAAGCTCGACCGCGGGCCGAGGCCGACCCAACCGACGGGCACGTCGCCGTCGTAGGCGAGCAGCCCGGGCGGCGGATCGGCGTCGGCCATCGCCCGCAGCGCCTCACGGTTCTCGGCGGCCTTGGCGGCCGCCATCTCGGTGCTCGAGCGCCGGAAGTACATGCACCAGCAGCCGTACGAGCCACCGCCTCGCCCGAACAAGGCCTCAAGATCCGCCCAGCGCTCCGGCGTCAGGGGCTCGATGCGGTGCGCTCCGGCCGCCTCCATCAGCCCGTGCTGGCTCCGGTCGGCGTGGCCGATGCTGTCGAAGCAACCCGTGCGTTCGAGGACGACACGCCGGTGGAAGTTGCGCGCTCCAGGATCCGGCCCATGGCCTCGGCCCCCAAGGCGGCGACGAGCGAGCGCGCCTCCTGGCTGGCCTCCGCGCGTGCCGGATGGTCGATCGGCAGGACGTGGACCATCGCGATCGTGGCGTACAAGAGATCGAACTGGGCGCCGACGAGCCGGATGTAGCGCGTGCCCTCGCGGAGGTCACGGAGGCCGCCCTCCACGTCGCCCTCCAGGATGGCAACGCCCCCGCGCAAGCATGCGCGGTACGCCTGCACCATGCGACCGCGGTCCGGCGTCGCGGCGGCGACATCCCAAGCGCGCCGGGCGCTGACGGCGTCGCCGAGGGCGAAGGCCGCGGCCGCCGCCGACCAGGAGCCAAAGAGACGAGCCGTGTCGGCAGCAGCCGCGCCTTCGAAGGCCGAGGCCATGGCCTTCGCAAACTCACCCCGGCAGAACTCGAGGAACGAGCGGTCGAGCATCGGCGAGGCCAGGTCTTCGGCGCGGCTGAGCTGAGTGCGGAGTGGGGCGAGCTCCGTATAGATCGCCTCGGCCATCTTGGTCTCCCCCTTGGCCGCCACGATGACCATTCGGGAACCGGAGAGGGCGACATGGTCGGCGGCGGGGATGCCGGGGCCGTCGAGCTCATCGATCAACGCCAACGCCTCGTCCCAACGGCCGAGGTTGGAGGCGAATGCCGCGACGAATTCCGCGACCGCCAGCAGCCACTCGGCATCGCCGAAGCGGCGGGCGACCTCGATCGATTCGAGCCCGACGGACCACGACTCGCGAGGGTCTTCGCTCCACAGCCGTCCGATGAGGTTGTTCAGAGCGCGCAGTTGGACGGAATAGAGGCCGTGGGCGCCGGCGAGGGCCGCCGCGCCGCGCTGGAGGGCGATGGATTCGTGGAGGCGGCCGAGGTCGACGAGCAGGTTGCCCTTCGTGGTCATCGCATCGGCGGTGACGTCGATCAGTTCGAGGCGCTCGGCGATGGCGAGAGCACGGTCGACCGCCGGCAGCCCGACCTTCGTGTCGTTGTCGAACATGTAGACCCTGGCCAGCTCGGCGAGCAGCGCCGCCATGCCGGGGTCGTCACCGAGATCGCCGACCTCGGCCAATCCGGCCTCGAGGACGGGTCGTGCCTCCTCCACCGCGAAGTGGTTGTTCATCACGCGGCCGAGGGAAGCGATCGCGCGCGCCAAGGCCGAGCGGTCGCCGAGGTCGCGGTAGGCGTCGGCAGCGGCCCGGAGGTGTGAGAGGGAGCCTTCGTACTGCAACCCCGCCCGGGCCACATCGCCAGCCCGCTCGTGGAGCTGCGCACGCTCGATGGGGTCCAGGGTCACCTCGAGCGCCCGCTCCAGGAAGGCCAGCGCCTGGACGTGCGAATGCAGCGCCGCGGCGCGCTCGCCGGCAGCTCGCAGGGCAAGTCGGGCCTGTACCGCGAGGGCGTCGGCTTCGGGGCCTGGAGGCGTGGCCTGGAACGCCCGCAGGTAGTGGTCGGCCACGATCGGTGCGATCTCCTCGCTGCCGGTCGCCTCGAAGTGACGTACCGCTGCGAGGTGACGCGCGCGACGCTCCGGCCTCGCCAGCGTGCCGTAGGCGACCTCCTGGAGGAGACCCTGGACGAAGCTGTACTGGCCGCGCTCGGGGGAGCGCGGATCAGCGTCCAGGCGCACGATCTCGCGGCGTACGAGGCCGGCCAGGCGCTCCTCGATCTTGGCCCTTGGCGCGCCGTTGATGGCAGACAGTCCCTCGCTCGTGAAGACGAGCCCCAGTACCGCGGCGTCCTGGACGAGGGCGCGATCCTCGCCGTCGAGCGAATCCAGGCGGGCGGCGATGAGGCCGCGCAGGGTGTCGGGCACATCGAG
>JBIOIE010000098.1:0-6167 GCA_044449605.1 Candidatus Limnocylindrales bacterium
CTGCCGTGGGCCAGCGTGAAGTCGCCCTCCTGGAGCGTTGCCGGGAGCGCGCCCAGCCAGGTCCTGGTCGCCGAGCTGATGAGGCCGGCGGTCCAGACGACGGCAGCCCGGGCGTCCGGGTTGAACTCGCTGGTGGCCAGGTCCCCGAGCGCGGCGGCATCGTGGTTGCCCCGCACGCCGCGGGCCCCGGCTTCGCGCAGGCGGGTCACGACGGCGTCGGGTTCGGGGCCGTAGCCGACGATGTCCCCGAGCTGCCAGATGGCATCGAAGGGGGCCAACGCCGCCAGCACGGCCTCCAGCGCCGGCAGGTTGGCGTGGATGTCCGAGAGGACCGCGATGCGCATCTGGCCAGAGGTTAGCCGCCCCCCGACGGCGGCGCTCGCTGGACAGCGACGAGGCGGTGATCGGCCAGGCCGGGCACCGTCACTCTTTCGTGGAAGGCGATCGCTCCCCCGAGGCGCCTCAGGGCAGCCTCGGCGGAGCGCTCCTCGGCCGCCAGGACGCCGTCGCCGGCGTCCCGTTTCCAGGCCACGAGCCAGCCGCCCGGTCGGAGGAGGGGTAGGCCGAGTTCGACCAGGCGGCCCAGGTCGGCCACGGCTCGGACGGTGACGACATCCCAGCCCGCGCGGTGCTCCGGGCGGCCGGCGAGCGTCTCCGCCCGCCCGGCGATGACCTCGACCTGCGGCGGCTGGCCGCCGGCGGCGGTCATGGCCAGAAGCGCCGCCCGCGCCGCGACCTCGAGAAAGCGCGCCTTCTTGGCGATCGATTCGACCAGCGCCAGCCGGCCCGCCGGCATGGCCAGACCGAGTGGCAGGCCGGGGTAGCCGCCGCCGCTGCCGATATCGAGCAGGGCGGGCCGGTCGGGCAGGCCGAGACGCGCGAAGAGCACGAGCCCGGCCAGCGAGTCGGCCACGTGCTCGAGGGCGACGCCCGCCGGCGTCCGGATGGCGGTCAGGTTGATGGCCCGCGTCCAGGCCAGGAGGAGGCGCGCCTGGGCGTCGATGCCGGCCCGGGCGGCGGGGGCGAGGTGGATGCCGGCGGCCTCGAGCGCCGGCCCGAGGCTCCCGTCGTAGGCGTCGTCGAGCGGCGGGCAGGCCTCGGGGTCGGTGGGCAGCGGGGGCCGGACATGCGTCGAGGGCGGTGCGCTCCGGCCGGCTTGGCGCCCCTCTTGCGCCGCACGCCGCGCCGCGGGCCGCTGCCGCCCTCGACGGGGAGAGGTTTCGTGCACCCCTGACCTTTCAGTCTTCCCTCGCCGATCCGGTCGCCGGCCGGGTCTCCCCGACCGCCTCGTCGGCGACGTTACCCTACTCGGTCCTCGACGCCACGATCGCGGCGCCGCACTGGTGCCTGGCGAATCTGGCCCCCTGCCCGGAGCACGTCAACGGGGTTATCCACGACCTTCTCCACCATCGTCGAGATGGTGGATAACCCTCCGCTGCGGTCAGCCGCCGTGTGGACGCCGGGACCTTTCGCGGAGGTCAGTCCCCGGCCGGACGAGCGGCCCGGATGGGCCGGCCCATCGAGCGCCGGACCACGTCCATGACCTCCTCGGCATAGGCCGTCGCGTCGCCGGTGTCGACCGCGTGGCGCAAGCAGCCGGCCACGTGGTCCTCCATGACCAGGAGCGAGATGGCGTCGACCGCGGCGCGCAGGGCGGCCGTCTGCTGGAGGATGTCGATGCAGTACTCGTCGCGCTCGATCATCCGGGCGATGCCCCGGACCTGGCCCTCGACGCGCGAGAGGCGGCGCAGCAGCTGGGCGCGGTCCTTGGCGTAGCTATGCCGGAAGTGGTCGGCCGTCGGGGCCGTCGCATCCGGCCGCGGGGGTGTCGTCGGCACGATCGCTCCTTCGCCGTCGATGATACTGGGAGGGAGTATATCAGGCAGCCCGCGGGCGCTCCACGAGGGTCGGCCGGGAACCGGCTACACTGGTCTTCGATGCATCGTCCCGATCGGCTCCCGTGAGCGTGAACCGACCGAACTTCGCCCACGCCAGCGAGGCCGAGCTGGCCCGCATCCTCGACTACTACCAGGTCGCCTGGGAGTACGAGCCGCGCACCTTCCCGATCCTCTTCAACCTCGACGGCGCGGTGGTCGAGAGCTTCTCGCCGGACTTCTTCCTGCCCGACCTTGACCTTTACGTCGAGTTGACCACGCTCCGCCAGAGCCTGGTGCGCAAGAAGAACCGGAAGCTGCGCCGGTTGCGCGAGCTGTACCCGGACGTGCGCATCAAGCTCTTCTACGCCAAGGACTTCAAGGCCCTGCTCCTCAAGTACGGCCGCTTCGACCTGGCTGGCTCGCTCAGCGGTGAGGAGGGCCAGGCCCGGCCCCCGCGGGTCCCCGTCGAGGTGGCCCCGCCCCTGGCGGCCTCGGTGGAGGCCCTTGGCGCCCCGGTCGGCAGGGAAGAGAACCCGCTCCCGGTGGTGCCAGCGGCCGTCCCGCCCGCAGTCGTCGCCCCAGCCGGCCAGCGGCCCTCCCGACGCCGTCGCCGTGCGGCGCGCCGGAGCGCCGCGCTCGGCGCGCGGCCGTAGCCGCTCCCTAGCGAAGGCGCCGAGGCCACCATGCACGTCCCCGACCTGGCCGCCGACGTGGCCGAGGTGCTCATCACCGAGGAGCAGATCCACCTCAAGGTCGTCGAGCTGGGTGCCCGCCTCAACGCCGACTACGTTGGCCGCGAGCTGACCCTCGTGAGCGTGCTCAAGGGCTCGCTGCCCTTCATGGCCGACCTCATGCGCGCGGTCACGATCCCGGTCACGATCGACCTCATGGAGGTCAGCTCGTACGGCGGCCGTTCGACCGAGACGTCCGGCCTCGTGCGCATCCTCAAGGACCTCTCCAGCTCGATCGAGGGCCGCGACGTGCTCATCGTCGAGGACATCATCGACACCGGCCTGACCCTCAACTACCTGGTCCGCTACCTGCGCGGCAAGGGCCCCCTCTCGCTGCGCATCTGCACCCTGCTCGACAAGCCCGCCCGGCGCCTGGTCGAGATCCCCATCGATTACCGCGGCTTCGAGATCCCCGACCGGTTCGTGGTCGGCTACGGGCTCGACTACGGCGAGCGCTACCGCAACCTGCCCTACATCGGGGTCCTCAAGCCCGAGGTCTACGGCGGCACGTGAACCGCCGTGGGCTGGGGCGTGGCCGCCTGGTGGCGGGTATCGGCTCCGTGATCGTGCTCATCGGCTGTTTCCTGCCCTGGTCCAGGGTGGGCGGCGATGGCCTGCCGTCGTTGTCCACCAACGGGTTCGTGGGGCCCGGCATCCTCGTCTGGCTGGCCGCGCTCGCCGTCCTGGCCATCATCGCCCTGCCCTACGCGGCCGGCGACCAGCCACTGGCCATCGACCGACCGGCCAGCTTCGTGGCCGTCGTCGGGGTCGGGGTGGCGGCGCTCGTCCTGCGGCTCCTCCAGCTCTGGAGCGACGGGGAGCTGGGCTTCCCGGACCGGGCGCCCGGCCTCTGGATCGCCATCGTCGGCCTGGCCGTCGCCGCCATCGGCGCGGCGAGCATCGTGGGCGAACGCTCAGGGCGTTGAGAGGGGCCCGGTATCGGCAACGCTGACGACCTGGACGGCAAACCAGCGCTGCCAGAGGGTGCCCGGGGGACCGGTCAGCACGAACACGTATCGGCCGGCCAGCCATGGCCTCGTCGCCGAGACATCGTTGGTCGGAGCGGGGTAGGCGAGGAGGATCGCCAGGCTCGAGGGCTGGGCCGGCTGGATACGCAGGACCGGCAGCTGGACGCCCTGGCCGTCGAAGATCTGGACCGTCAGGCCCGCCGGCGGGCGGTCCGGGCCGGCGGCCGGCGCGCAGTAGCCGATGGCCGGGAAGGCCTCGCCCATCAGCGGCACGATCGGGATCCGGGGATCGGCGGCGCCCGAGACATGGCTGGACTCGACCGGGACGACGCGCAGCCACGACTTGATCGTCTGCCCTTTCCACGTCTGCTCGGCGAAGACCCGCCAGTCCGGCGAGTAGTCGCACAACGCGGCGGCGACCTCGTCCGCTGAGGGCGGTGTCGGCGCCGGCGTGGCGGTGGCGAGGGCGGCAGTCTCGGTCGGGTTCGGGCCGCCGGCCACGGGCCTGGCCGACCCCTGGGCCCAGGGCTTGACGATCGCGACCAGGACGAGCAGCGCGGCCCCGATGATGAGCGCCCAGGGGCCTCGGCTCTTCTCGCCTCCGGGGCCGATGCGGGACGTCTGGACCTGCGGCATCGCCGGCTGGGAGGCCTCACGCGCCGGGGGGTCGGGACGCCCGCTCACGGCTCAGTCCTCGCCGAGGTACGCCTTTCGCACCATCTCGTTGGTGCGCAGCTCGCCGGCGGCCCCGCTGAGCACGACCCGGCCGGTCTGGAGCACGTAGCCCCGGTCGGCCACGGCGAGCGCCTGGAGGGCGTTCTGCTCGACGAGCAGGATCGTCGTGCCGGCGGCGTTGATCTCGCGCATGGTTGCAAAGATCTGCTGGACGAGGATCGGCGAGAGGCCCAGCGAGGGCTCGTCGAGGAGCAGGACCCGCGGCCTGGCCATCAGCGCCCGGCCGATGGCCAGCATCTGCTGCTCGCCGCCGGAGAGCGAGCCGCCCCGCTGCGAGCTCCGCTCCTTGAGGCGCGGGAAGAGCGTGAAGACCCGCTCCATCTCCTCGAGCGACTCCGCCTGCTTGCGCGTGAAGGCCCCCATCTGGAGGTTCTCGAGGACGGTCAGCCGGGGGAAGATGCGGCGGCCCTCGGGGGCGTGGCCGATGCCGGCCCGGACCAGCTCGTGGGCGGCCTTGCGGGTGACGTCCTGGCCCTCGAAGACGACCGTCCCGGCACGCGGATGGAGCAGCCCGGAGACCGTCTTGAGGATCGTCGTCTTGCCCGCCCCGTTGGCGCCGAGCAGGGTCACGATCTCGCCCCGATGGACCTCCAGCGAGACCCCGTGCAGGGCGTGGATCCGACCGTAGTAGCTGTGGATGTCATGCAGCTCGAGGAGCGCCTCGCCCTTGGCGCCGTTGGTCGGCCCGGACATCACGGCGGTCATGCTTCGGCCGGCTTTCCGAGGTAGGCCTCGATGACTTTGGGGTTGGCCCGGATCTCCGGGGGCGTGCCTTCGGCGATCAGTTCGCCGTGATCGAGGACGGTGATCCGGTCGCTGATGCCCATGACCACGCGCATGTCGTGTTCGATGAGCAGGACCGAGATGCCGAGGTCGCCGCGCAGCTTCTTGATGAGGCCCATCATCTCGACGGTCTCGTGGGGGTTCATGCCCGCCGTGGGCTCGTCGAGGAGCAGGATCTTCGGCTCGCTGGCCAGCGCCCGGGCGACCTCGAGGCGGCGCTGGTCGCCGTAAGGCAGGTTCTTGGCCAGCTCTTCGCCCCGCCCGGCGAGACCGACAAGGGCCAGCATCTCCTGGGCGCGCTTCTCGGCCCAGGCCTCCTCCGCGCGGACGCGCCGGGTGCTCAGGAACGCGTCGAGGAGGTTGCCGCGGAGCTTGATGTGGAGGCCGACGAGGACGTTTTCGAGGGCCGTCATGTTGGCGAAGAGGCGGATGTTCTGGAACGTCCGGCCGATGCCGGCGTGGACCATCTCGTTGGGCCGGGCGCTGCGGAAGACGCCCAGGACCCCCAGCAAGCGGATGTACCAGCGCGGCCGGATGATCGCCGCCAGGAACATCGTGGCCAGGCCGAAGACCACCACCAGCACGCCGATGAGGACCGCATCCACCGAGCTGGTGACCGCGTAGGCGAGCCCGGCCAGGAGGGCCAGGATGAGGGGCGGGATGACCCACACGACCGGCTCGGCCCAGGCCCGCACCGGCCGGCCGATCATCGGCACGCCGGCCATGGTCACGCCGCCGGAGGTCGGTTCGAGGATGCCCAGGATGACGTTGAAGAACGTCGTCTTGCCGGCGCCGTTGGGTCCGATCAGGCTGATGATCGAGCCGCGCGGGATCTCGAGGTCGACCTCGCGGACGGCCACCAGCCCGCCGAAGGCCTTGGTGACCCGATGCGCGACGAGGACCGTGTCGTCCATCGCTGCCGCGGGATCGGATGCCATCGCGCCGGCCATCAGACCCCGATCTCCTGCGTCGGTGGCGGGACGTCCGCCACTTCGGCGGAGGCCTCATGGAGCTCCCGTTGGCGGCGCACGCTCGGGAACAGGCCCTCCGGTCGTAGCAGCATCATGCCCACC
>JBIOIE010000099.1:0-6114 GCA_044449605.1 Candidatus Limnocylindrales bacterium
CGGGCTCTTCGTCGTCGACAACGCCTACCTGCCCGTGCACGTGGCACCCCATCGCCCGAACACGACGGTCGTCCAGGTATGGCATGCCGTGGGGGCTCTCAAACGCTTCGGCCTCGACACCGCCAGCCCGCCACTCGAGCCGGAGCGCACCTTCCTCCATCGTCATTACGACTACGTGATCGCCGCGGGAGAAGCGGCGCGGGGGCCCTACTCAGCGGCCCTCCGGACCCCGTTGGAGCGTGTCCTGGCCCTGGGCGCAGCGCGCACCGACCTGTTCTTCGACGCCGAGGCCATGGCCGCTGCCCGCGAGCGGATCCTGGCGGCCTACCCCCGCCTCGCCGACGGCCGCGTCATCCTGTACGCGCCGACCTTCCGCGGACGCGGGCGCACCAGGCAGGCGGCTCCTGGACTCGATGCCGGCCGCCTTCGCGCGGCGCTGCCGGCCGACCACCTGCTCGTGCTCAAGAGCCATCCCAACCTCGACCCCGCCTTGACGCCGATCGGCGGCTTCGACGTCGTCGTCGAGCCCGGCGTCGAGATCAACGAGCTGTTCATGGTCAGCGATGTGCTCATCACCGACTACTCGTCCTCGATCTTCGAGTGGGCCCTCCTCCGCCGGCCCCTCGTCCTCCTCACCGGCGACCTGGCCGAATACGAGTCGGACCCGGGGCTGTACCTGGACTACCGCACCGAGATGATCGGCACACAGGTGCCGGATACCGACGGGGTCATCGCGGCGATCCTCAGCGGGCGCTTCGACCTGACGGCGTACGACGCCTTCATCGCGCGGCACCTCGATGCGTGCGACGGGCTCGCCGCGGATCGCTTCGTCGACCGCTTCCTGCCCGAGCCGCCGCCTCGCTAGATCCGCCGGAGCGGCGGGGGGGCGCCCATGGCACACTTGGGCGGTGACCGTTCGTCGGGCCACCCCTCCCGAGCCGACCCGGCTCCATCGCCCAAGATCGAGGTCCCGTGTCCGATGATGTCCGCCTGAGCTTGAAGGATCTGGTCTTCATCGACCGGCGCTCGGACATCCGAACCCCCGCACCGAACAGCCTCGTCGTCGTTCTCGATCCGGCCTGGACGCCGGGGCCGGATGATCCGCCCTCGCTCCGACCCATTCGGGAGCTGTTCTCGCGGATCGTGGCGCGCCACAACCTCTTCGATGAGTCCCTGGCGCGCCTTGACGCCTGGGCCGCCGCCAGCGGGGCGGTCGACCGTTTCTCGGCCGGCGGGGTGACGTGGTGGTTCCACGCCCGCGGCTTCCTGCGCCTGGACGTCCACGAGATGCTCATCTGGTTGCACGTGCTCGAAGAGCTCGCTTCCGACGGTCCGTTCAAGCGGATCGCCATTCCTGCCGGCCACACAGCCCTGGCCGAGGTCGTGCGCGCCCGTGCCTCCTCCGACGGCCCACGCGTCGTGAGCCACCGAGGCTTCGTCACACCAGCCGTGCTGGCCTCGGAGCGCCTCCGTTCGGCGGCCACCCTGCTGATGCGCATACGGCGCCGCGCGAAGCTGACGCTCGATCCCCGTTCCATCCCGCGAGCCCGGCGCCTCGCACGACGGATCGCCGCTCACGCCGCTCGCCAGGGCGCCATCCTGGGGCTTGTCCGGGGCCCCTCGTACCACGTCATCGACGACCCGAGCGGCACGAAGCGGGATGATCCCTACGTGGGCCCCGTGCTCCGCCGGCTGGCGGCCACCGGGCGCACGGTCGTCCGCGTCGGCATCGGCATCGATCACCGTCGCGATCCCGACTGGGATCTGATCCGCGACGACGATGACCTGATCCCGATGTCCATGGTCGAGCGACAGTTCCCGCCCACGGCATCCGAGCGGCGTGAGGCCACTCGGCTCGCCTCCGCCATCGCCACGCTGCAGCCCGTGACACTCCGTGTCGGGGAGGTCGATCTCGGGCCCGCATTCACCAGACGCGCCGCCAAACAGGCCAGATGGTTCCGGCGGCAGAGGCTGGCGATGTGCTCCGCGGAGCGGTTCGTCGCCCATCTCGGGATCGCCGTCGTCTTGACGGGCTGGGAGTCGGCGCGCACGTCGTGGCTCGGCGCCGCGCACCGCCTCGGGGTCCCCAGCGTGGCCGTCCAGCACGGGGTCATCTACCCGAACACGCCCGACTACTGCCGGCCGGCACACCCCGCGCTGGTGAAGCCCGATGTCACCTGTGTCTTCGGCGACTATGAACGCGACCTCCTCATCCGGGAGGGCGGTTACGCGCCGCCGGCAGTGGAGGCGACCGGATCCCCGCGGGCGGACCCGGATCGGACCATCGTCGACATCTCCCCGACCGAGCGGGCCGAGCTGCGCCGCAGCCTGGGTGTCGCCGAAGGCGATCGGATGTTGGTGCTCTCGACCGCCCGGCACACCATCGGCGATGCGGTCCACTCCATGGCCATGGTGGGGCGACTTCTCGACGGGCCCCTCCCCGGGGTGCACATCGTGTTCAAGATCCACCCCGAGGAAGAGGAGCGCGATCAGTACGAGGAGCTGCTCGCGGGCCTCGCCCGGGCGGGCGGCTACCCCGCGACTCGGATGAGCCGCATCCGCGACATCGACCTGTACCGCCTGCTTCGCTCCGCGGATGCCCATCTCGGGCAGTACTCGACGGTCCTGACCGACGCGGTCCTGACGGGGACCCCGAACATGATCGCGGTCGGTCAGGCGTGGTCGGACCCGCTCGGCCATGTGGAGGCCGGGGTCGCCGTGCCCGTGCGCTCCGTCGACGAGGTCCGCGCCTTCATGGACGCTCCCCAGCCCCCGTCGCCCGAGGCCCGCAGCGCCTTCCTTGAGGCCCACTACCGAAGCGGTGATGCGGTGGCCCGGATCGCCACGACCATCGAGCGGGTGGCATCGAGGTGAGCGGGACGACGCTTCGCCTCGTCGAACGGCGGGCGCAGGTCGGTCCCCCCCGGCCTGACGTCGACGTCGTCGTCCTGGACCCTTGGTGGACGCCGGGCCCGGGCGAGCGGCCCGAGGTGCGCCCGGTCCGGCCCATCGTGGAACGCATCCTCGAGGAGGTCGACCTCGTGGACGGCTCGCTCCAGCGCCTCGATGCTTGGGCCGCGGCCGCCGGCCTGGCCGACCGGTTCGTCGTCGAGGGCGCAGCGTGGTGGCACCGGATCCGGATGGCCATCCGGTGGGACCTGCACGAGATGATGATCTGGCAGCGAGTGCTCGTCGAGATCGCGCCAGCGAACCGCTATTCGACGATCGAGGTGCCCTGGCGCCGAACGGCGCTGGTGGCCGCGACGCGCGCCTGGGTGGCCTCGGAGCCGATGCGCGGGCCGGGCGGTCAGCCGGGCACCCGGGTGGTG
The DNA here is from genome assembly GCA_044449605.1 of Candidatus Limnocylindrales bacterium. Classification (GTDB taxonomy): domain Bacteria; phylum Chloroflexota; class Limnocylindria; order Limnocylindrales; family CSP1-4; genus CSP1-4. Next base: position 3,330 of record JBIOIE010000099.1, read on the forward strand.
ACGAGGCACACACGGGAAGAGCCTCCCGATATCTACCGTCGGTTCCGGCGTTGGGCGGGTCGCTGGTGGCGCATCCGATGGGCGGTCGGGGTCGTCCGTGGGCTGGACCCGAGCGTGGCCCGCCGGCGCGCCCAGCTCGGCGCACGGATCAGGCGCCTCGCGGCCGACCCCCCGCGCGTGCTGGCCATCGCCTGGGCGGGGGCCTTCCACATCGTCCGCGGTGACGATGGCGATCGCCGCATGGACCCGCACCTGACGCTGGTCCTGGACAGGATGGCGGCCGGGCACGCCGGCGTGGCCATGGTCGTCGAGGGGCTCGATCATCAGGTCGCCGCGGACTGGCGGGTCATCGCCGGGGACGAGGGGATCATCCCCCAGTCGATCGTCGACCAGCGAGGGTGGGCCAGCGGCGAGGCGGTTCGCCTGCCCGCCCGACCCAGGCGCGCTGGCCGCCCGGATCCCGTCCGCCTCGACGTGGACGGCGTCGACCTCGGTCCGGCCATGGATCGGCTGGTCGACGGCTACGTGGGGCTGTGGCAAGAGGCCATGGAGCGGGCGGCACGCTGGGCGGAGCGATTCCTCGCGGCAGTGCGGCCGCAGGCCATCTACCTGGATCGGGAGGGCACACGCACGAAGTGGATCGTCGCCGCACGGCGCCGCGGGATCCCGGTCGTGGCGATCCAGCACGGGATGATCTATCCCGGCAACCCGGAGTACGTCCTGCCCCCAGGCACGACACCGCTGCGGGCCGACTTCACCTGCGTCTTCGGGCCGGCGGAGCGTGACGTCCTGACGGGCGAGGGCGGCTACCGCACGGATGAGGTCGTCGTCACCGGTTCGCCTCGCTCCGGCGGGGAGATGATTCGGCAGGCTTCGGACCGGGAGGAGCAGGCGAACGTCCGGCGCGAACTCGGCGTGGCCGATGGCAACCGGTTGCTGGTCGTCTCGGTGGCCCACAATCCGGTGGGCGACCTCTACAGCGCGGCGATGGTCGCGCGTCTCCTCGACGGACCCCTGCCCTGGATCCATGTCGTCGTCAAGATCCACCCGCAGGACCGCAGCGACCCGGACTATGCCGGGCTCCTGAACCGACTGGCCAAGGCCGGCGCGTATCAACCGCCGGCGGTGAGCGTGATCCGCGACATCGACCTGTACCGATTGCTACGATCGGCCGACGCCCATCTCGGCCAGTACTCCACCGTGCTCACCGACGCGGTGGTGGCTGGCATCCCGAACATGATCGCGCTCGGGCAGGCTCACATCGATCCGCTCGACTACGTGTCCGCCGGGGTGGCGGTGCCGGTTCGCTCGGTCGACGAGGTACGAACGTTCATGGCCGATCCGCGTCCACCCCTGGATACCGCTCGGGCGGCCTTCCTCGAGCGTCACTTCGCGTCGGGAGACGCCGTCGGCCGGATCGCCGGGGTGCTCCTCGAGGCGGGCCGCGCCCGCGCTGAGGCGGCCCCGTGAGGACGGTCGCCATCATCCAGGCCCGCACCGGCAGCACCCGCCTGCCCGGCAAGGTCATGCTGCCGTTGCTCGGCGAGCCGCTGCTCAGCCACGTCTTCCGTCGCACTTCGAGGGCGGAGCGTGTCCAGGCGACGGTGATCGCGACGACCACGGCGTCCGGCGACGACGTCATCGCCGATCTGGCCACGCACGAAGGGTGGCCGCTCGTTCGGGGCAGCGAGATGGATCTCCTGGCTCGCTACCTGCAGGCGGCCCGTGCCCACCAGGCGGACCTGGTCGTGCGCATCACCTCGGACTGCCCGCTCATCGATCCCGAGCTCATCGACGAGGTCGTCGCGGCGGTCGGCGAAGGCATCGACTATGCGAGCAATTCGCTCGAGCCGCGCACCTACCCGCGCGGCCTGGATGTGGAGGCGATCCGGCGCCGCGCGCTCGAGGAGGCGGACCGGGCCGATCGGGATCCGGCATCGAGAGAGCACGCGACGCCCTTCATCTACCGCCACCCCGAGCGCTTCCGGCTCCGCCGGGTGGCCGCTCCCAGCGACCTGTCGGCGCACCGCTGGACGGTCGACACCTCCGAGGATTACGAGCTGGTGCGCCGCATCTACGAGGCGCTGGGCCGCGACGACTTCGGCTGGCGCGACGCGCTCGCCGTCGTGGCGGCGCATCCCGATTGGGAGGCGCTCAACAGGCACGTCCGCCAGAAGACGGTCCCGGCGGGATGAAGGAGCTGGCCGGGCGCCGGCTGTTCGTGCGGGCGGACGCCTCCACGGCATCCGGGACGGGCCATCTGATGCGCGCCCTGGCACTGGCCCAGGCGTGGCTCGATTCCGGCGGATCGGCCACCTGGCTCGTGGCTGCGGCACCTGACGCCCTGCTGGCACGCATCGCGGCCGAGGGGGTCCCGATCGAGTGGATCGACGCCCCGAGCGGGGGCGCGGCCGACGCGGCGACCCTGCGCCGGTTGTTGCTGGCCGACCCGATGGCCGTCGGGGTCGTCGATGGCAACGTCTTCGACGCCGAGTATCTGGGACGGCTCGCGGGCGCCGGAGGGCGGGTCATGGCCATCGACGACCTGGCTGCCCTCGCGGCGTATCCGGCCGGCCTGGTCCTGAATCAGAACGCTCACGCCGACCGGTCGTCGTATCCGGCCGATGCGACCTGCCGCTTCCTGCTGGGGACGTCGTACGTGCTCTTGCGCCGCGAGTTCCGACCCGAGCCGCCCGAACGATCGATCCCGCCCTACGCCGGCCGGTTGCTCGTGACGTTCGGCGGCGCCGACCCCACCGGGATGACGGCGCGGGCCGTCGCTGCC
>JBIOIE010000100.1:0-6019 GCA_044449605.1 Candidatus Limnocylindrales bacterium
GCCTAGAGCGATCGAGGACGGGGGACGCGCGCTCGCGGGGAAGACGTCATCCGGCGCGCGCACCGCCGGGGCGCGGCCCGGCGACGGGGTCTAGGGGGGCCGCGCGCTCGGGGGGTCGACGCCATCGGGCGAGCGCTCCGCCGGGGGGCGGCCCGGCGACGGGGTCTAGGTCGGCCGACCTCCCCCCCGCCGGTACGATGGCGCAGGCTTGGAAGCTTGTCAACTTGCAAGTGACTTTGCTGGATCGGGGAGGGGCCCCGGGGAGCGATCGGACTTCAGGCGCAGTCGGGGACGATCAATGCGGATACGGTCCGCCGCCCCCGTCGGCCAACGCGGTGGCGACGAGGATGAGCGTGGACAGCGCTGCCAATGACAATGCCGCGACCAGGGAACGCAAACGGGCGAGCTTCACGGTGGGCTCCTTTCGAGATCACTGACCAGGGATCTCGCTCGCCCGGGGCCCTCACCTGGCGCGGCATGCTAGGCTGTCCATGTGAAGCTGTCAACTATCAGTAAACATCAGGCGATGGGCCCGGGTTCGCCCTTCGCCTGTGCGCTCGGGCAGGAGGTTCGGGCGCTGCGTCTCGCCAGGGGCCTCTCCCAGGCCGAGGTGGGGGCTCCGCTCACACGAGCCTTCGTGTCTTCCGTGGAGGCCGGCCGGGTCCTGCCCTCGCTCCCGGCGCTGCTGCTCATCTCCGCTCGCCTGGGGGTCGGCCCCGGTGAGCTGTTAGGCCGGATGGATATGCCGGTCAACCGCTGGTACACTCCGGCCCATGGACGAGAACCCGCGCAGCCACGTCGAGGAAGACCGGCCCCTGGCGATCCGCATCGGCAAGCGCATCCGAGCTGAGCGCAAACGAGCGGGCCTGACCCAGGCCGCGCTGGCCCAGGGTCGGTACACCAAGGCCTACGTGAGCGCCCTCGAGAATGGTCTCGTCAAGCCGTCGATGGCGGCCTTGAACTTCCTGGCCGGGCGCCTCGGCATCCCGGTGACGGCGCTGCTGACCGACCAGGGCCAGGTCTGGCTGCGGGTCGAGGCCGACGTCAAGCTTGCCAGCGGCGACTGGGCCGGTGCGGTCGACGCGTATCGGGCGATGCTCGCCGGCGAGCCGGGCGATCCCGGTGTCCGCGCCGAACTGCTGCGGGGCCTTGCCGAGGGCCTCTGCCGGCTCGATGGGGGCACCGAGGCGATCGCCCCGGCGGCCGAGGCGGCCCGCCTCTTCCGCGACCTGGGCCGCCCGGCGGACGCCGCGCTGGCGACCTACTGGCAGTCAGCCGGGCACTACCACGCCGAGAATGGAGAGCTGGCCCGGTCTCTCCTCCAGGACCTGCTCGTCCTGCTCCGCGGGGGCCTGGCCGTGGAGCCAGACTTCAGGGTGCGCGTGCTCATCGCCCTGTCGATGAACGAGGGACGCGACGAGAACCCCACCAAGGCGCTTGGCTTCCTCGAGGAGGCCCGTGCGGCGGCCGTCGAGCTCGATGACAAGCGCCAGGCCGCCTACCTCTATGGCATGGCCCAGAGCTACCGCGAACTGGGCGATCTGGAGGCCGCCCTTACGACGATCCGCCAGAGCCTGGCCATCTATCGCTTCGCGCAGGCCGACCTCGAGGTGGCCGGGCTTGAGAACGAGCTGGCCCTCGTGTTCCTGGCGCTCGGGAACCTCGAACGGGCCCGGGAGCACGCCACGGAGGCTCGCCGCCGCTTCGACAGCCTGGCCGACCGTCATTGGCTTGCCCACGTCGCCGATACCGAGGCCCAGGTCGAGTTGGCGGCTGGTGACCTTGCTCGGGCGCGGGCGCTCGCCGACGAATCGCTCCTGCTGGCCAGGGACTCGGGCAACCAGAAGGCGCGCGTCAGCGCCCTGCTGACCAGGGCTCGCGCCGACCGGGCCGCCGGAGCGCTAGGCGAGGCGGCCGCAGGTCTCGAGGAGGCGGCCCGTGAGGCACGCCCGATGAGCCGTCGCCGGCAGCTCGTCGCGGTCCTGACCGAATGGGCCGACGTGCTCGCCGAGATGGGCGACCTGCGCGCGGCCTACGAGCGCTCGCGCGAGGCGCTCGAGCTGGGCAGTGCCGCGAGGCCGGTCGGGGTCCCCGGTGTGGTGGAGGGCCGCTCCCCCGTCAGTTGAGACGCTCGCCGCCCCGGCGTTCGCCCAGGAAGCGTTCGATGTCCGAGATCAGCTCGTCGCCGGTGGGCAGGCGGGCCTCGTCGACCATCGCCTCCATGCGCTCGACGTAGGCCTTCGTCGACTCGTCCAGGGCGGTCGCGGTGTCGAGCCGGGTGCGCATCGTCCGGGCTTCCTCGGCCAGGGCAGGGGCGGGGATGCTGATGTCGAGGTGCTGCTCGAGCGTGTGCAGCAGCTCCACGGCCGCCGCCGGGTACCCGCCGCTCACGTAGTGAGGGATCTGGGCGTAGTAGCCGAGGGCCGGGATGCCCGCCGCGGCGATGGCCATCTCGAGCATCGAGATCGCCGCAGACGGCACGCGCAGGAGGCCGTCCGGTCCGGGATGTACCCCGCCGCGCAGGAGGCCGGGGGCGGACGCCGAGCCGAGGACCGGCACCGGACGGGTATGGGGCACGGCGGCCGGGATGGCGCCGAGGCTGATCCACTGGGCCACGCCCCAGCGCCTGGCCAGCTCGATCACGGCGGCCGACAACTCGGGCCAGCGGAAGTCGGGCTCGGCGCCGGTCAGCACGAGGAGGTCGCGGCCGCCCGGCCGGGTGCGTCGCACGACCAGCTCCGGCCAGGTCAGCTTGGAGAGCCGCCCATCCGCGATCTCGAGCACGGGCCGTCGGGAGCGGTAATCGAAGAGGACGTTGGCGTGGAAGGTGGCCACGATCGTGCCGCCCTCGGCGAGGTACGCCGCCGCGGTCGTGGCCGCGCTGCCAGCATCGATCCAGCCGTCGAAGGCCGCGATGAGGGTCGGTGCGACGAGCCCGGTGTCCGCGCCGAGGCGATAGAGGGTCACGGACGAAGGATACGGCCGAGGGCGCCTGCGCCCGCTAGGGGCGCCTCGGCCAGACCGGCTGTCGCGGCTCGAGGAGCGGCTGGTGCCAGTCGGAACGGGTCGGGTTGAAGACGTCGAGGACGACGGCGCCGTCGGGTCCCGCCTGGACCTCGTGCGGTCGATTCGAGAGGATGCGCCAGGTCCCGCCCGGGCCGAGCCGGCGGGTCTCGCCGTCGAGCCTGAACGTCACGGTGCCCTCGATGACGAGGCCCAGCTGTTCGTTCTCGTGGCGGTGCTCGGGCACGAGGGCGTTGGGGGCCAGTTCGACGACGGACAGGGTGATCCGCTCGCCCTCGATCTTGCGGGCCCGGACCGTCTCCCCCCAAACGTCGAATGGCTGGAGCGTCTCCAGGTCGACGAGGTTGGTCATGGCGCTGCCTCCTGCGGTGGTTGTGCCTATCAGGGTACGCTATGATGGTCGGCCATGAGAACCGTGACACCGCTCGATCTGCGGCGCGGCCTGGGGCAGATCCTCGATGCCGCCTCCGCGGGCGAGCGCTTCCTCATCGAACGGGACCATAAGCCCCTGGCCATGTTGGTGTCGGTCGAGGAGGGACGCCGGCTCGATCCGGATCCGGAAGAGCGGCGACGACGCGCCCTGGCCGCTCTCGACCGCCTGGTCGCGCACGGCGAGCGGATGGCCGCGAAGTACCCGAGCGACCTCAGCGCGGTCGACGCCGTCCGGCTCGATCGCGCGCGCGACGACCCCGGCGTGCCCGATGCCTGACCGCCTGGTGGTCGATGCCTCAGCGGCGATCGCCATCGATCGGGCCGAGCCGACAGCCGCGGCGATCCGTACCATCCTGGCCGACCACGTGGCAGCCGGTGGTGAGATCGTCGTGCCCGGCCACTTCTGGCTCGAATTCGTCAACGTCGTGATGCGCCGCTATCGCCTCACGCCGGAAGACGTCGTCGGGGCGATCCGGGAGCTGGACGAGTTCGGCATCGTCACGGTCGAGATCGACCGACCGCTCCTGATGCTCTGCCTGGGCTCGATCGCGACCGCAGGGCTCAGCGCCTACGACGCGACCTACCTTGCCCTGGCCGAGGCCCTTGGGGGCCGGCTGCTCACGCTCGACTCGCGCCTGGCGGCGGCGGCCGGCGATCGAGCGATCCCGGGCCCATGGCTGCCGCGGCATCGTTCGGCCGAGGCTCAGGCAGCCTATTCGCCGCTCGGGCTGTCGGCCTTCGGCCCGTATCTCGCCGAGCTTCGCCGCCGAGCCGAGGCGATCGCCTGAGGCCCTGTCACGCGTCGGCGCGGACGATCGTCTCCCCCCCGAAGACGACCGGACTGGCGATCTGGTAGGCCTCGGCCCGTTCGTTCCAGGCCGCGAAGCGGGGGTCGTTGTCGTGCTCGTGATGGCCTTCGCCGGTCGCGAAGATGGCCACGATGAGGTACTGCGTCGCGCCCTCGACCTTCTGGGTCGAGATGTCCAGGCGGGACAGGGTCGCCATCGTCAGCACACCCCGGCCATGGAGGTCCTGCCAGGTCGGTAGCTCGTGCTCCCGGAAGCCCTGCTCGAAGGCGTCGACCTGGTCGTTGCCGATGTTGAGGACGATGCCGATCGTCTCCATGGCCTCCTCGCTCTGACGGTGGGGACCCCGGCATCCTAGGATGGATGGCATGCCGCCGCTGCCCAGGCTGACAACCTCTGTCCGCGACTTCATCGCCGGGGGACCGCTGGCCCACGTCGTCACGCTCGGGTCCGACGGCGACCCGCACGTCTCGATGGCCTGGATCGGCCTCGACGACGGAGAGATCGTGATCGGCACCCTCTTCGACCAGGCGAAGCTGCGCAACCTGCGGGCCGACCCCCGCATCGCCATGTCCTTCCAGGCCCCCGGCCGCGACCGCTTCGGGCTCGACCACTACCTCGTCCTGCGTGGTCGGGCACGGGTGACGGAGGGCGGGGCGGCGGACCTGCTCCAGCGCCTGGCCAGGGTCTACCTCGGTCCGGACGTCCGCTTCCCGCCGATGCCCGACCCGCCGCCCGGCTTCGTCGTCCGCATGGCCGTCGAGCGCGTTTCCGGCAGCGGCGACTGGAGTTGAGATGACCGAGACCGACGCCGACCGCGAGGCGCTCGAGCGAGCCCTGGAGGGCCACGGCCCCTACGAGTTGTTCGCCTGCGATCCGGCCCTCGCGGACACGGCGGCCTTCTGCGCCGCCTACGGATTCGACCCCGGCGAATCGGCCAACACGATCGTCGTCATCGGCAAGTCGAACCCGCCGGTCTATGCCGCCTGCGTCGTCCTGGCCACCCACCGCCTTGACGTCAACCGCGTCATCAAGACGCGCTTCGGCCGCAAGTCCTCCTTCGCCTCGCCGGACGAGACGCGCGAGCTGACCGGCATGGCCATCGGCGGCGTGACCGTCTTCGGGCTTCCGGCCGGCCTGCCCATCTGGGTCGACGCGGCCGTGATGGAGCCGGCGCGGATCGTCCTGGGCGGCGGCAGCCGGAGCTGGAAGGTCCTCGCCCCGCCCTCGATCCTGCTGGCCCTGCCCGGCGTCGAGGTGGTCGAAGGGCTCGCCGTTCCGTTCACCCCCCCGGCGGAGTGACGGATCCCGAGCTCACGCTCGGCGCGGTCGATCCATCGACCCTGAATCTGCAGCTCGACTGACGTGGCAGATCGTCCCGCGTCACATCCATCGGCACTGGCGGGCGCGGGAGGAGAGGCGGAGGATCGCGACAGCCAGATCGTCAGATGGTCGTCGTCATCAACGGGAGAGGCGGATCGATGGGCACACCCGCGTGGCGAGCCTGGTTCGGCACGCCGTGGCGGCTCGCGACCGCCGCGATGGCGGTCGTAGCCATGGCGGTCATCGGGTACCTCTTCATGGCCTGCCAGGTCGCCTCGCCCCCGCCGACTCCCAGTCCGACGGAGCCCGCGCCGAGTGTGCTGCCATCGGCGACGTTCGAGGCGACCCCACCGCCCGGAGCGACCTCGACCATGGAGCCGACCGCCACCGCAGCGCTGGCCCCTGCCTGGACCGGCCTCGACTGGTCGCTCAGC
>JBIOIE010000101.1:0-6005 GCA_044449605.1 Candidatus Limnocylindrales bacterium
AGGCGCCCGAGCGCCCCTGTCGTGGCCCCTGTGGCGACGCCTGGACGAGTCGCCGAGAAGCGCTCGATGAGCCGGCGCGTGATCGATGGTGCCAGCAGCTGATCCCCGGCAGCCACGAGGCGGATTCCCACCAGCAGGTGTTCTGGGCTGACGTCCTTGAGCAGGAACCCGCTCGCCCCGGCCTGGAGCGCACCGTAGACGTACTCGTCGAGGTCGAACATGGTGAGGACGAGGACGTGGGTCAGCGGGGCGGCCTCGGCGAGGATGAGCCGCGTCGCCGCGATCCCATCGAGGCGCGGCATCCGGACGTCCATGAGCACGACGTCGGGCTGCAGCCGGCGCGCCTGTGTGACCGCCTCCTCCCCGTCCCGCGCCTCGCCGACCACCTCGATGTCCGGCTGTCCGTCGAGGATCAGGCGGAACCCGCTGCGCATGAGCGGCTGGTCGTCGACCACCAGCACACGCGCCGGCCCGCCGTCCGGCCGCGGGAGACCCGGATGGGCGTCACCCTCAGGCATCGGTTGGGGTGCCCGCGGGGCTCAGCGGCAGTCGAGCCTCGACCGCGAAGCCACGACCCTCGCGCGGTCCGGCCTCGAGCGTCCCGCCCCACGCTTCGGCCCGCTCGCGCATCCCCGTCAGACCTCGTCCCGACGGCGCGGAGACGGCGCGCGTTGGCCGGGCTCCTTCGTCGGTGACTTCGAGGACGACCGCATCGGCCGCGTAGCTGATGACCACGCTGGTCTGCGCGCCGTGGGCGTGCCTCATGGCGTTCGTCAGTGCCTCCTGGACGATGCGGTAGGCCGTCGTGCTCAGCCCGTCCGGCAGCACGCTGGGCTGTCCCTCGACCTGCAGCCGCACCGGCACTCCGGCATCCCGCAGGCGCGCCACCATGGCATCGACGTCTGAGAGCGTCGGGTGGGGTTCGAGTGCGGCCTCGGGCCCGCGATCATCGGCCAGGAGGTCGAGGAGCCGTCGCAGCTCCGTGAGCGCCTCGCGTCCGGTGCTCTCGACCGTCTGCAGCGCTGCACGCGCACGATCCGGTGACGAGTCGAGGACCTGGCGTGCGCCCCCTGCCTGGACGACCATGATCCCGACGCTGTGCGCCACGACGTCGTGGAGCTCGCGGGCCAGGCGGCGCCGCTCATCGAGGACCGCCCGGCGCACACGGTCATCCCGTTCGAGGGCCTCGGCTTCGGAGCGTGCCGCGGCCCGGGTGCGTCGCTCGCGCCACCAGTCTCCGGCAAGCCAAGCTGGCAGCGTCACCAGGTAGCCGAGGGCGAGGGCGTAGGCAGATCCGTCCAGGGTGAACCACAGCCCCACCACGCCAGTGATCGCGGCCAGGAGGGCCAGGGATCGCCGGCGCGACGCGGCGCCGTCGCCAAGTGAGAAGCTGGCGACCGCGAAGGCGGCCAGGTCGACGACTTCGAGGCGGCCGCTCGTCAGGATGATCCCGGACGCGACGAGGACGGCCACGGCGCTCGGCCAGACGCGGCGCAGGGCGAGCGGAAGCACCACCACAACAGCCGTCGCCACGTAGTCACTCGGCTCCCCCCTGACCGCGCCGGCGGCCCGGACCACGACCAGGATCGCGGCACACGCCAACGCGACGGCGGCGTCGATCGCGACGGCTCCGTTCAGAACCCTGGTCCCGAGCGCTCTGACCATCAGGGGCCACTGTACGGCGCGCGCCCAGCGTGGGTCATCAGCCTCCAAGAGGATGTGTCGTCCCCCGCTGGTGGGAGAGCCGATGCCGGCCTCCATCGCGCGACGGACGTGAATCCGCCCCGGGCCCGATGGCTTCTCCCGCCCCGCCCCTCCACGCTGCTCGCATCACCTAACGATGCGATCGGGGAACTTCAGTGGACGACTTCAACGATTCGGTCACCGGTAGAGGCTGCCCGCCGCTGATCGAGGCCCGGCACGTCGGCCGTGTCATCGAGACGCGGACCCAGCGGACGGTGATCCTGGACGACCTGACCTTCGACATCCCCGATGGCTCGCTCTTCGCGATCAACGGTCCCTCGGGCAGCGGCAAGTCGACCCTCCTGAACCTCCTGACCGGGATCGACCGGCCGACGAGCGGCGCCATCCGGTTCGCCGGCGACGAGCTGCGCCCGGGGCGGGAGGACGAGCTGGCCCGCTGGCGCGGGGGCCACGTCGGCATCGTGTTCCAGTCCTTCCAGCTCATCCCGACGCTCACCGCGCTCGAGAACGTCCTGCTCGCGCTGGAGCTCGGGTCGGGCGCCGGCCTTCCGCGGCAGGGTTGGCGCGCACGGGCCGAGGCGTGCCTTGCCGTCGTCGGGCTCGCAGACCTGGGACACCGCCTGCCCAGCGAGCTGTCCGGCGGCCAGCAGCAGCGGGTCGCGATCGGCCGCGCGCTGGCCAACGACCCGCCGCTCCTCGTCGCCGACGAGCCGACCGGCAACCTGGACTCGCACTCCTCGCGCGACGTGTTCGAGACGCTCGCGGCGCTGACCGATCGCGGCAAGACGGTCGTGTACGTCACCCACGATCCCGACCTGGCCGCGCGCGCCCGGGCACGCATCGACCTGCTCGACGGCAGGATCGTCGCGCACGACGGCGCGCAGGCTGTGGTCGATGCGATCGGGGCCGCGGCAGGATGAGCGGGCCCCGGAGCGCCCGGCTCGCGAAGTCACTGGCCGACGTGCGGCGCCGCCCGGCGCGGACGGCGTTCGTCGTCGCCGGGGTCTTCCTCGCCGTGTTCGGACTGACCACCATCAACGTGACGCAGGACCAGCTGTCGGCCGCCTTCGCCTTCAGCGTCGGCAGCCAGGCCGACGAGCCCGACCTCGTCCTCGACATCGACGGCCTGCACGGCGTGGCGCTGACCGAGTTCCAATCGATCGCCGACGTGAAGAGCGTCCAGGACAGCACCTCCCTCCAGACCCAGTGGCGGGTCGGCCGCTCGCCCGGCCATGTCGACCTCCAGATCGTCAGCTACCCGGATCTCGGACATGTCCCGCTCACGCCGTTCGAGCTCATCGCCGGACGGGAGCCGGGACCCGGCGAGATCGTCATGGAATCCGGCGACCAGGTCGTCGAGCCGGTCGCGATCGGCGGCCTCGTCATCGTCGAGACGTCCCAAGGCACCTCCTCGCTCCTGGTCGTGGGGATCTCGCGAACCCCGGGCCAGGACCCGGCGACGACGGGCGCATACCACGGCTACATGAGCGGGGCCGGGCTGCGTGCACTACCGGCCTACACCGACCCGGTCACCGCGCCCCCGCTCGCGCCCCTTCGCATCGAGCACCTCTCGGTCAAGGTCGGCTCGATCGCCGAGCTGGACGCGACGACCCATGCCCTGGGAGCGGCGCTGCAATCGCGTGGGGTGACGGTGCTGGGAGCGAGCTTCCCCGAGCCGCTGACCGCCCAGCTCGGCCAGGTCAACGGCGTGTTCGCCATGCTGCGCCTCCTCGCACTCATGGCGCTGGCGATGAGCGGCCTCCTGGTGCTCAACACGGTTCGGACCTCCGTAGCCGAGCAGACGGCGGTCATCGGCACGATGAGAGCCCTTGGCGCCACGCGCGCCACGGTCCTGCACGACTACCTTCTCACGGTCGCGATCTATGGCTTGATCGCGACGCCCCTGGGGCTGGCACTCGGCGTTGCGGTTGGCGCACTGCTGGCTGGGTTCCTGGCACAGGCCATCCCGCTCGCGCTCGGGCCGCTCGCGGTGGGTCCAGCCGTAGTCCTCATTGGTTTCGCCGCAGGGCTCGGCGTTCCCCTGGCTTCCGCGGTCTGGCCGATCTGGGAGGGGACCCGGATCAGCGTGCGCGATGCGCTCGCCGCCCATGGTGTCGACCCGGGGCCCGGTCGCGGGCGCCTCGGGCGGCTCGGAACACGCCTGCCTTGGATCAGCCAGACGACCTGGCTTGGCCTTCGCTCGACGTTCCGCCGCCGCGGTCGAGCCCTTCTCACCGTCGTCATGGTCGGAGCGGCCGGGACCACGTTCTTCGTGGTCCAAACGGCCTCCGCATCTGTCACTGAGACGGTCGGCCGGGTCTGGGGCGACATCCGTGCCGACGTCGAGGTGTACGCCAGCGAGCCCTACGCCGACGCCCGGGCACAACTGGCGGCGGTACCGAACATCGCCCGAATGGAGCGCTTCGGCGTCGCCGGTGCCCAGACCTCGTGGGGCAAGGTCGCGGTGTGGGGCTTCGAGCCCGACACCCAGCTGTACGCCTATCGGCTCACGAGCGGTCGCTGGCTGCAACTGGGGGACACCAACGTCGCTCTTATCAGCGACGACGTCGCGGTGCTGACCGGACTTCATGCCGCGAGCCGTCTCACGCTCACGCTCGGCGGGCGCCCGATGACCTTCACCGTTGCTGGCACCATCGACGAACCCGTCGACAGCCTGGGTCAGATCGGGGCCGTGGTCGTGCCGGTCACGGGCCTCTATGAGCTGGAGGGCACGCCGGCCGGCTCGGCCAGCGGGTATGTGAACAAGATCCTGGTGCAGGCTCAGGACCACTCGCCGCAGGCGGTCGGTGCCCTCGCCCAGCAGATCGATTCGGTAGCGCGGACGCTGGTGCTTGGCGGGTCAGCCGCCCGGGGTCAGGGCATGGGTCCCGTCTTCCTGATTCGCGAAGACGAGCTTCTACGTCACCAGCGCAACTTCCTCGTCCTCTACGCGCTGCTGTACGGAGTGGCGCTCGTGGTGGGAGCGGCTGGAGCGCTCGGACTCTCCAGCACGCTGATGGCCTCGGTCACCGAGCGCCAGCGGGAGATCGGTCTGCTTAGGAGCATGGGCGCCTCGAGCCTGCGCCTGGCGAAGGTCTTCTGGGTCGAGGGCGCCTCGCTCGGCGCTCTAGCCGTCCTTCTGAGCGGGCTCGTTGGTGTGCCGCTGGCGGCTGCCTTCGTGGCCGTCCTGAGTCGCCTCGTCATCCCGATCGACTTCGTCATCGACCCTCTGGCCTTCGGGTCGATGCTCGCCGCTGTGGTCGTCATCGTCGCCTTCGCGGGCATGGCGCCCGCACTCCGCGCCTCTCGGGTACGTGTCGCGGCGCTGCTGCGGTACGAGTAGCAAGGACCAACCAGCCAAGAGATGGAGAGCTTCTGATGGATGTTCCTGGGGTCCGATCGGCGAGAGTGCGCTGGTCGCTCGCGATCCTCCTGGCCGCTTCCCTGGCCGTAGCCGGGTGCGGCGCGCAAACGCCGGCGTCGCCGGCGGGATTGGTTCAGTCTGCGGCGGATCCGTCGAGCCCGCCCCTCGATCCGCCGGTCGCACTCGATGCGAGCGACCGGGCGGCGGTTGTGGAGCGCATCGCCGCGGCGTTGCACCAGGACCCCGACCAACTCGGCGCGCAACTCCAATCCGACCCCTCGGCGACCCTCATGACGCTGGCCAAGCCACTTGGTATCGCGCAGGACCGATTGGCCGAGATCGTGCTCGCTGCCCTGAGTGACGTAACGGACGGTCGAGGAGCCTCCGGCAGCTGGACTCAAAACGAGGTCGTCGCGGAGAAGCAGTTCTGGGCGGCCCAGACGCAGGGTGCTCTCGTCGCTGAGGTCAGTCGCTGGTTCGAGACCAATCGGTGATCGGGCTGAATGGCCCGAGAACTGGTCGGTAGCAAGGCGCCGATGCGGATGTGGGAGACAGGCACGAACGCTGTGCGCCCCTAAGTCCGCTATGGCCTTCACCCTGGAGGACTTGGCCTCTGAGGCGCAGCACCGCAGGCGAATCCCCGTCGCGCGGCTCACGGTGCGGCGTCCACGCGGCGGAGCGCAGGGCGTTCAAGAACGCCGTCTACTGCGACCCGTCCTACTGCGCCGCCCGCGCCGGCATGCTGGGAAGGCCCTGCGCCCTGGGCCTGCCCGGCTGCACGGGCGTGGCGGACACAGCGGACCACGTCGTGCCCGTGAGCCGTGGCGGCGCGGGGCGGCGGCCTCCGCCCGGCGTGCCTCCACTGCACCAGCGCCAGGCGGGACCGGGCGTGACCGTGCGCGCCCGGGTGTGGGGGGACCAAGGGCGGCGGGCGCTC
>JBIOIE010000102.1:0-5956 GCA_044449605.1 Candidatus Limnocylindrales bacterium
CCGGGTCGCCCGTGGCCGCGGTCGACGGGATCAGCGTCGAGCCCGACGGGGCGGTCCCCGGAGCGGCCAAGGCAGCGTCGAGCTGAGCCAGGAGCGTGGCCTGCAGCGTGCTCATCGCCGCGTCCACGTCGGCCTGGGCGACCTCCTTCGTCTCGGTATGCGTACCGCCGCTCGTGGCGCTCGTATTGGCGACCGTGAGCACGGACGGATCCCCGTTGGGCGGCCTCGTGTCGATGTTGCTGATGGCGTCAGCTGGCACATTGCTGGCTGGACCCGCCTCGAGAGCCTCGATACGGACCGAGGCCATGCCGGGCACGATGGTCGTTCCGTGGACCGTGGCCTTTGGTGTGGTCACGGGAGCCAGAGTCTTGAACCGGATCGCCGATCCTGTCGACACGATCGAGCCGGCCGGGATGGTGAACCTACCGATGGTGTTGTTACTGGTGAAGGTGACCTTGCCGGTCGCCTTCGTGTCGACGACCTTCAGGCCGGTGGCCGGGAACGTATCGCTCGCCTCGAGTGGCAGGGCGATCTCGCTCGCCGGGATGACGCCGGTCGCGAGGTCGGCGCTCAGCGCGCCGGTGTCGGCCACGATGGTCCGGTTCAGGGGGCCGATGGCCTCGACGTTGGGGACGATCGTGATGTCGGCGCTGGGCAGCAGGAAGACCGCCCCGGCGCCGGCGAGGGCGACGAGGGCCACCAGGAAGACGACGACGAGGCCGCGCCCGGCGGTGAGGCGTGGCGCCGACCGGGACCGCGTCGGCGACGGCGCTGCCCGCGCGGCCATGGGTGGCGGAGCGAGCGGTGGGGCCATCGAGGCGCGGCCGGGACCAGGCTCCCCGCCGGTCGCCACGGGCGCGGGCTGCCCGCCCCGTTCGTACTCGGCGACCGAGGTGAATGCCGGCAGGCCGGCCGCCACGGCCATCGAGCGGACTCCGGCGTCGAGGGTCACGATGACCACGTGGCGGTCCGAATCGCGGGCTTCGCGGGCGAGCAGCCGGAAGTTGATCCGCGACGTCCCGATGCGCGAGCCCGGCGGCAGGACCAGGGCGACCTCGGCGTCGTCCGAACTACGGATGCGTCCGACCGCGGTCGTGATCTCGTCCTCGCCGTCGAGGTAGAGCAGGGCCACGCTCAGACCTTCATCCGCCGCAGCACCCGGCGCAGGGCCGTATCGAGGGGCGACTCGGTCGAGGCCATCTCGATAGCCTGGTAGGCGAGGCCCATGGGCGTGACGTCGCCCTGGTCGATGAGCAGCTCGGTGGCGTCCCGGATGGCGACCACCTGGGCCGGCTCGATGACGCTGACCTCGGGCGGGCGGGCGAAGGGCAGCCGGCGGGCGAACGAGGCCTCGCCCAGCACGCGCTGGATCTGGGGCAAGCGCGACCCGCCGCCGCAGATGTGGATCTTGCCGGGCAGCAGCTCGCCCCCCGCCAGCTCCTCGAGGACCAGCTCGACACCCGCCGCCCAAACCGTCACGTCCTCGTCGATGATCCGCTTGATCTCGGGGCCGTCCTCGACGGCCAACCCGCGCGAGAAGTCGACCTTCAACTCCTCCGCCCGGGCGAAGGGCAGCTCCAGGTGGTCCGCCAGCGACTTGGTGAAGGCCCGGCCCCCGAGGGCGAACATGCGGGTGCCCTCGATGCCGCCCTGGCGGACGAGGGCGACGTCGGTGGTGCCGCCGCCCACGTCGATGAACAGCGCGCCCGCCGTGACCGCTTCGTCGCCGCCCAGGCAGCGGGCGACGGCGTAGGGCTCGGCGATGACCGCCAGCAGCTCGAGGTCGAGACGGGCGGCCACGGTCCGCAGGGCCCCCACGTGGACGAGCGGCGCGAAGGCGTTGAAGATGCTGATGCGGATGTGGCGGCCCTGGAAGCCGATGGGGTTGGTCACGGCGTAGCCGTCGATCTGGGCGCCGCGCACCGCGGCGTGGACGAGCTGGACGTCGACGTTGGGCAGGCCGGTCTCCCATGTGATGGCCCGTTCCGCTTCCACCAGCGCTTCCCGCTGCACGTCGTCGATGAGCCGCTGGAGCTCCTGCTCTGTGATCGGCACGTCGGGCCGGCGGCGCTCCTGGGCGTGGCTGGCGGTGAAGCCCTTGACCAGCTCGCCGCCGATGCCGATGACGACCTGGCTGGGCCGGAAGCCGGCCATGGTCTCGGCCTCCTGAAGGGCCAGGGCGCAGTTGTCGACGACGGCGTCGATGTCGGCCACGGTGCCCGATTGCATGTGGCTGAGGCCCTGGCGCTGGCGGCCGACCCCCCGGACAACCCCCGTGCCGTCCTCGGCGACCTCGAAGACGAGCGCCTTGGCGAACTCCGTGCCGACATCGAGGGCCGTGCAGGCGGCCGCGGCGCCTTCGTCCTCGCGGGCCATGAAGCGGCGCCAGAAGGCCATCTCAGCGGGCCTTCACGGCCAGGTCGTCGGCGATCGCCGCGCGGATCGCGGCGAGCGCATCGGGGATGCCGCTGCGGCGCGTGCCCCGGGCCTGGGCCATCTCGGGCCGCCCGCCACCCTGCCCGCCGATGTGGGGCGCACCAGCGGCCACGAGACGGTTGGCGGCGGTGCCCCGAGCGACCTGGTCGTCACTGACGGTCACGAAGAGCTGGGGCTCCTCGGCGTCGAGGGCGAGGGCGATGACGCCCGAGCCGAGGACCGCCCGCAGGTCTCTGGCCAGGTCCTTCAGCTCGGCCATCGATCCGACTCGGAGCGGCTCTCCAAGGTAGCGGGTCCCGGCGATCGTCTCCGCCCTGGCCGCCAGGTCGCGCGGACGGGGCCGGTCGGCGGCCGCTCCGCTGCGCAGGCGCGCCTCCAGCTCGCGGACGCGGGCCTGCAGCTCTGCCACCCGTTCGGGGGCAGCCTCGACCGATCGCGCCCCGGCCGCGGCCGCCGTCCGCTCCAGCAGCGCGAAGCGCTCGGCGGTGAGCGCGTCCGCCGCGTCGCCGGTGACCGCTTCGATGCGGCGCATGCCCGAGCCGATGCTCCGCTCGGCGGTGATATGGAAGCCACCGACCTGGCCACTGGCCCGGCAGTGGGTTCCCCCGCACAGCTCCCGGCTGTAGCCCTCGACGGCCACCGTCCGGACCTGCTCGCCGTACTTCTCGTCGAAGAAGGCATCGGCGCCAAGGGCGGCGGCCTCAGCCATCGTCATCGTGGTCGGCACGACCGGCCGGTCCTCGCGCACGATCCGCCGGACCTCCGCCTCGATGGCGCGCAGCTCCGCATCATGGAGTGGCCGGTCGAAGGGGAAGTCGAAGCGCAGGTAGTCCGGCGTCACCAGCGACCCGGCCTGCCGGGCGCGCTCGCCGACCGTGTTGCGCAGGGCCCGGTGGAGCAGGTGCGTGGCCGTGTGGTTGCGCATCGTCCGCGCCCGGCGCTCGGCGTCGACCTCGGCCGACACCTCGCTACCGACGCGCAGCCGGCCATACGCGCCGCGGTGTACGAACAGGCCGCCGACCGGCCGCTGTGTGTCGAGGACCTCGAAGAGCAGTGACCCATCGAGGGGGTCACTCAGTCGCCCCTTGTCCCCGACCTGGCCGCCGCCCTCGGCGTAGAAGGGCGTGCGGTCGAGCACGACCTCGGCCTCGCCCAAGCCGGTCAGCTCGTCGAAGGGCATGCCGCCACGCACGATGGCGAGCACGCGGGCCGGTGCCGTCGTCGTCTCGTAGCCCAGGAACTCCGTCTCGCCCAGGCGGCCGAGCAGCGCTTGGTAGGACGCCGCCACCTCGGCCTGCTTCGACAGTTCTGCTTTCGTGCCCCGGCGGCTGCGTCTGCGCTGCTCGGCAAGGAACCCTTCGAAGGCCTCGCGGTCGACGGCCACGCTGTACTCGGCGGCCAGCTCGACGGTCAGGTCGATCGGAAAGCCGAACGTGTCGTGCAGCCGGAAGGCGACGTCGCCGGCCAGGATCGGGGCGTCGGCTGGCAGCGACTCGGGCCGCCGGCCGATCTCCCGGCCCGCCGACGTGAGGTCCGCCAGGGCCACTGTCAGCACACCGCTGCCGGCATCGAGCGTGCGGGCGAACTGGCGCTCCTCCGCGGCGATGACCGCCTCGATCTCGGCCGCGCGTTCGCGCAGCTGCGGGTAGACGTCGCCCATCATGGCCGTCACGACGCGCGACAACTCCACGAGGAACGGCTCTCTCCGGCCGAGCAGGCGGCCGTGGCGCACGGCCCGGCGCAGGATTCGGCGCAGGACGTAGCCACGGCCCTCGTTCGAGGGCAGCACGCCGTCGGCGACGAGGAACGTGATCGCCCGGGCGTGGTCGGCGATGACCTGGTAGCTGAAGCGCTCGGCCTCGAAGGCCTCGGGGTCGTGACCGACGATGGCCCGCATCGCCGCGTGGAGGGGCGTGAAGAGGTCGGTGTCGAAGTTGGAGCGGACGCCCTGGAGCACGCTGGCCAGGCGCTCGAGGCTCATGCCCGTGTCCACGCTCGTGAAGGGCAGTGGAACGCGCCCGTCGGGGCGCTGGTCGAACTCCATGAAGACGAGGTTCCAGATCTCCAGCCAGCGCGGACAGGTCTCGGAGTGGTCGGGCACGCAGAAGTCGCCCTCGGAGTACTGGGCGCCGCGGTCGAAGTGGATCTCGCTGCAGGGGCCACAGGGGCCCGTGTCGGCCATCCGCCAGAAGTTCTTGTCGTCGCCGGCTTCGACGTCGCCCCAGCGCGCCATGCGCTCGGCGGGCAGGCCGATCTCGTCCCGCCAGATGGCCCAGGCGACCTCGTCGTCCTTGTAGGTCGTGGCCGCCAGGCGGTCGGCGGGGATGCCCAGGTCCTGGGTCAGGAACTCCCAGGCCAACTCGATCGCCTCGTGCTTGAAGTAGTCGCCGAAGCTCCAGTTGCCGAGCATCTCGAAGAACGTGTTGTGGCGGGTCGTCCGGCCGACCTCCTCGAAGTCGTTGTGCTTGCCGGCCACGCGCAGGACGCGCTGGCAATCCGCCGCCCGCGTGTAGGAGCGCTTCTCGACGCCGGTGAGCACGTCCTTGAACTGGACCATGCCCGAGTTCGTGAACAGGAGCGTCTGATCGCCGGCCGGCACGAGGCTCGCGCTGGGCACGATCGTGTGCCCGCGCGCAGCGAAGAAGTCGAGGAAGCGCTGGCGGATGGCGTTGCCGGGCAGGGACCGGATGCGCGGATCCGGCGACGGGTTCGCGGCAGCCATGGACGGTATGGTACGCAACTCGGCCGAGCCCACTCGGGCCGGTGCAGCCGGCCTTTCCGGCGCGAGCGAGCCGGGCGGCTCAGGCGCTGTCGTGCGAACGCCCCAGCGTGCCGATGACGACGACGATGGCGATGCCGACCCAGGCCATGAGCGAGGCGGAGATGAGCCCGAAGTCGCCGATCCTGACCGGATCGCCCAGCCGCTCGCCGAGCGCCTGGCCGGCGTAGGCGCCGAGGATCGCGGCCGGCAGGAGGAGCAGCAGCTGGCCTCGGGCGCCACCCCGGATGAGGACGTAGAGGGCGACGTGGAAGACGCCCAGGATGACTGCCAGGACCGGCGCCGGTCCGATCGTCGGGCCTTCCGTCCTAGGGGGCCGGGCGGGCGATCCGCCCGCCGCCAAGGACTTCGTCGCCCCCATAGAAGACGGCCGCCTGGCCGGGTGCGGGGGCCCAGACCGGGCGATCCAGCTCCACCCGCCAGGCTCCGTGCTGGCCGGTCCCTCCGCCGCCGGCGCGGCTCAGGCGCCCCGGGACCGGCTCGGCGCGGTGACGGATGCGTACCTGGCAGGCGAGGCTCTCGCCGGATGGCGCCCGGCCCGCGGTATAGACGACGTCGTCGACCTCGAAGCTCCGCCGCTCCAGCTCCTCCCGCCGGCCGATCTGGACGAGGTTGCGGCCGGCGTCGATGCGGGTCACGTAGCGCGGCTCGCCGAGCGCGACGCCGAGTCCCTGGCGCTGGCCGACCGTATAGGCGGCCGCGCCCTGGTGAGCTCCGACGAGGGCGCCGTCAGCATCGACG
>JBIOIE010000103.1:0-5947 GCA_044449605.1 Candidatus Limnocylindrales bacterium
CGGTGCCCCTGCGGCGATACGCATGGCGGCCCACAGCGCGCCCGACGGTCGCCCTCAAGTGCCACGATCGTCGTCGCCATCCCGCCGACGGTCGTTGCCCTGGCCATGACGGTCGTCGCCATGGACGCGACAGTGGTCGCCAGACCTTGCGGCCGTCGACCTCGGGGACGAGCGTGGCGAGGGTGCCGGGTGGGCCTAACAGCCCGTCCCGGACAGGCCGTCAGTCAGCCAGGTGTCGACGCGAGCGGGCATGAAGACGTCGGGCCAAGCTCGCCGCGAGCTGCCGCATGCAGACCGCCCCTCAGGTGGCCCGGGGCGTAGGCGTCGGCGACCTCCGGCGCAATCGGGCGTACCGCTCGCTCAGACGCGGGCCGGCTCATCTCGAGGGATTGGCGCGCCCGGCGGGACTCGAACCCACGACCTTCAGGTCCGCAACCTGACGCTCTATCCACTGAGCTACGGGCGCGCGCGGCTGGGGAGTGGCGGAGAGGGAGGGATTCGAACCCTCGAAGCAGGTTACCCCACTTAACGGTTTAGCAAACCGCCGCACTCGGCCTCTATGCGACCTCTCCGGGCCTCTCGGGCGCCGGGGGATGATAGCACCGGGCTCCGGCCCGACCCGGCCTCCCGCCGTTGACACTCAAGACGGCCTCGGCTACCGTTCCGCCACACCATGACGAGGTACTTCTATTCTCGAAACCCGGCACGTTAACCCGCGCGGCTGACCCGCCGGGGCGGGTCGTGTCGGGAGAGGCAGAGGTCACGGACCTCTGCTTTTTTTGTTCGGCTGGGATGACCGCGCCGCAACCTAACAGGGCACCAGGGAGAGCCAGTACGTGTTCATCGTGATGTCGGCCAGGGCCACCGAGGCGGAGGTGAACGCCGTCAAGGGCGCGATCCTGTCCGAGGGTCTCCAGCCCCACGTGAACCCGGGCACCGAGCGTGTCGTCATCGCCCTGGTCGGTGATGTCGGCGTGCGCCGTCAGGCGCTGACGAGCCGTTTCTCGGCCATGGCCGGCGTGGAGTCGGTGACCCAGATCAGCCGGCCCTTCAAGCTCACCAGCCGCGAGTTCCACCCGGACGACACGGTCATCCGGGTCGGCGACGTGGCCATCGGCGATGGGTCGCTGACGGTGATGGCCGGCCCCTGCGCCGTCGAGAGCCGCGAGCTCGTCCTGGAGACGGCCCGGGCGGTCGCGGACGCCGGGGCCAACATCCTGCGCGGCGGGGCCTTCAAGCCGCGCACGAGCCCCTACTCGTTCCAGGGTCTCGGCGTCGAGGCGCTGCGCTATCTGGCCGAGGCGCGCGAGGCGACCGGACTGCCGGTCATCACCGAGGTCATGGAGCCCTCCCAGGTCGAGGTCGTCAACCGCTACGCGGACATCCTCCAGGTGGGCACCCGGAACATGCAGAACTACTCGCTCCTCACGGCCGTCGGGCGGGTCGAGAAGCCGGTCATGCTCAAGCGCGGCTACGGGGCGACCATCGAGGAGTGGCTGATGGCCGCGGAGTACATCGTCAGCTCCGGCAACCCCAACGTCATCCTCTGCGAGCGGGGCATCCGGACCTTCGAGACCTACCTGCGCAACACCATGGACCTGGCCGCGGTGCCCCTCCTCCATCACCTCACCCATCTGCCGGTCATCGTCGACCCCTCGCACGCCACGGGCAAGCGCTGGCTGGTCAAGCCGATGGCCATCGGCGGCGTGGCCGTGGGGGCCGACGGGGTCATGGTCGAGGTCCATCCGCGCCCCGACGAGGCGCTCTCCGACGGCGAGCAATCGCTCACGTTCGAGGGCTTCCGCGAGTTGATGGCGGCCCTCCGGCCCGTCCACGAGCTGGCCCGGCCGCTGCATGGCGACCCGGTCCTGCCCGACGACGCCCTTGGGGTCGGCGGGGGCGGCAAGCATTGAACGGCGTGCTGACGGCGGACGTCGTGACCGTGCGCCCGGCCGCGCGCCTGCGCGGCGGATTCGCGCTGCCCGGTGACAAGTCGATCACCCACCGCGCGCTGCTCCTGGCGGCGATGGCCGCCGGGGCGAGCCGGATCGAGGGCGGGTCCGACGCGCTCGACCCGCACAGCACGGCGGGCTGCCTTCGAGCCCTCGGCGTCGAGGTCGAGCGCCGGGCCGGGACCGACGGGAACGCGACGTGGACCGTCCGTTCGGCGGGCTGGGCGAGTTGGCGCCAACCCCGTGACACCCTCGACTGCGGCAACTCGGGCACGACCATGCGCCTCCTGGCCGGTGCTCTCGCAGGCGTGTCTCTCGAGGTCAGCCTCGACGGCGACGCCTCCCTGCGCGCACGCCCGATGGGCCGGGTCATCACCCCGCTGACGGCGATGGGCGCGGTCGTGCGCAGCCTGCACGGCGACGACCGGCCACCTCTCCACATCGTTGGCCGGCGCACGTTGCGGCCGATCGACCACACCACGCCGGTGCCCAGCGCCCAGGTCAAGTCGGCCATCCTGCTCGCCGCCCTTGCGGGCGAGGGCACGACGATCGTGCGCGAGAGCGTTGCCACGCGCGACCATACGGAGCGCATGCTGAGGGCGCGCGGCGTCGCCGTCGGCAGCGTCGCGGACGACCGGACCGGCCAGACCTCGGTCAGCCTGGAGGGGGGACAGACGGTGCAGGCCGGCGACGAACGGGTCCCTGGCGACATCTCCGCGGCGGCCTT
This sequence comes from Candidatus Limnocylindrales bacterium, assembly GCA_044449605.1. Taxonomy (GTDB): domain Bacteria; phylum Chloroflexota; class Limnocylindria; order Limnocylindrales; family CSP1-4; genus CSP1-4. The sequence continues at coordinate 2,680 of JBIOIE010000103.1, forward strand.
CTGGCTGGTCGCCGGCGCTGCCCATCCCGACGCCGAACTGACGCTGACGGGCGTCGGCGTGAACGCGACCCGGCGGATGGCGCTCGACCTCCTGCGCCGGATGGGCGCCCGTATCGACGAACGGCCCCTGGCGACGAAGGGCGGCGAACCGGCGGCCGACCTGATCGTCCGCTCCAGCGCCCTCGAGGCCATCGACGTCTCGCCGGCCGAGACGGCCGCGGCCATCGACGAGATCCCGGTCCTCTGCCTCGCCGCGTCCTGCGCAAGGGGCACGTCCCGGATCCGCGGCGCCGGCGAGCTGCGCCACAAGGAGAGCGACCGTCTGGCCGGCATCGCTGTCGGCCTTGGCGCCCTCGGGGCACGGATCGCCGTCGAGGGCGACGACCTCGTCATCGAGGGCGGCGCCGGCCGTCCCGGGTTCGGCTTGCGCGCGGGCGAGGCGAAGAGCCACGACGACCATCGCCTGGCCATGACCTTCGCCGTCGCCGGCCTCCTTGCCGGCGGCGCCACGACGCTCGACGGTGCCACGTCGGTGTCGGTCTCCTACCCAACGTTCTTCGACCACCTCGAAAGGGCACGAGCATGACCAAGCGCCTCGTCCTCATCGGCCACCCCGTGGCCCATTCGCTGTCCGGGGCGATGCAACAGGCCGCGCTCGATGCGGCCGGCATCGACGCGACCTACGAGCTGCTGGACGTGACCCTGCTCGAATTGCCCGACACGATCGAGGCGCTCCGCGACGATGCGTTCCTGGGCGCCAACGTGACCATCCCCTACAAGGAACGGATCGTGCCCATGATCGACCGGCTGACCGAGGATGCCGCGGCGACCGGGGCGGTCAACACGATCACCCGCGAGGGCCGTCGCCTCGTCGGCCACAACACCGACGTGCCCGCCTTCAAGGTCGCCCTTGATGAGCTGGTCGGCCGCCAGAAGATGCCCCGTGCGGCCGTGGTCATGGGCGCCGGCGGAGGCGCCCGGGCGGTGGTCCTCGGCCTCATCACCGAAGGCTTCCAACGGATCATCGTCTTCAACCGCCACCTGCATCGGGCGGAAAGCCTCGTGCGCCACTTCGCCAAGAGCGCCGCGCACATGGAGCTGAAGGCGATGCCCTGGCACGAATCGGTCATCGAGGCCGAGTTGTCCAAGACGAAGGTGCTGATCAACGCCTCCGCCCTCGGTCTCGACTCGGACGAGACGCCGATCCCCGGCGAGCTGATCCCGCCCGAGCTGCTCGTGCTCGACCTCGTCTACCGACCCCGCGAGACCCGCCTGCTGCGCGACGCCAAGGCCGCCGGGGCCCAGGCGGTCATGAATGGGGAGCTGATGCTGCTCCACCAGGGTGCCGCCGCCTTCGAGCTGTGGACCGGCCAGCCGGCGCCGCTCGCCTTGATGAAGGAACAGCTCGAGGCCGCCGCCGAGATGGGCGCCGTCGGCGCGGTGGACCCGGCCTGAGATGGCCTTCCACTTCCTGACCGCGGGGGAGTCCCACGGCCAGGCCCTCGGGGTCACCCTGGAGGGCCTGCCGGCCGGCGTCCCCGTCTCGGCCGAGGCGATCGGCGCCGACCTCGCCCGGCGCCAGCGCGGCTACGGGCGCGGGGCGCGCATGGCCATCGAGCACGATGCGGCCGAGATCGTGGCCGGGGTGCGCCACGGGCGGACGCTCGGCTCGCCAGTGCTGCTGCTCATCCGCAACCGCGACGCCGAGAACTGGACGCGGGTGATGCAGGCCAGGGCCCTTTCGGAGACCGAGGCGGCCGAGCTGGCGGCGCTGATCCAGGCCGGCGACAAGCGGGCCACGCCGGTGACCCGGGTACGGCCCGGCCACGCCGACCTGGCCGGGGCCCTGAAGTACGGCTTCGACGACGTCCGCGACGTGCTCGAGCGGGCCTCTGCCCGCGAGACGGCAGCGCGGGTCGCGGCGGGCGCGGTCTGCCGGGCCTTCCTGCGCCAGCTGGGCATCGATGTCTGGAGCTTCACGGCCGAGGTCGGCGGCGTGGCCGTCGATCCCGCCAACGCCAGCCGCACCCGGGCCGAGGCCGAGGCCAGCCCGCTGCGTTGCCCCGATCCGGACGCAGAGGGCCGGATGATCGCCGCCATCGACGAGGCCAGATCCGCGGGCGACACACTGGGTGGCGTCTTCCAGGTCGTGGCCACGGGTGTGCCCCTGGGGTTGGGCAGCCACGTCCACTGGGACCGCCGGCTCGACGGCGCCCTGGCCGGCGCGATCTGCTCGATCCAAGCGGTCAAGGGCGTCGAGTTCGGGCTCGGCTTCGAGCAGACCCGAAGGCGGGGCTCGGGCGTCCACGACGTCATCGCCGGCGTCGGCCCCGACCCCGACTCGCCCGGCATCCCCGGCATCGACGACGGGCCGGTGCGGCGCTGGCTGCACCGGACGAACGCGGCGGGTGGGCTGACCGGGGGTATCAGCAACGGCGAGCCGATCGTCGTGCGCGGCGCGGTCAAGCCCATCAGCACCCTGGCTCGTCCCCTCCCCTCGGCCGACCTGCGCACGGGCCAGCCCGTCGAGGTCGCCCACTACGAGCGCAGCGACATCAGCGTCGTGCCCGCCGCAGGCGTCATCGGTGAGGCCATGGTCCTGCTGACCCTGACCCGCTTCGTGCTCGAGAAGTTCGGGGGCGACTCGCTGGCCGAGGTGCGCGACAACCTGGTCCGCTTCCGGGCGCGAACGTTGCCCGCCGGTGCAGCGGACGTGGCAGCGGCGGCGACCGAGGGCGCAGCCGAGGGCGAGTCGGGCTCCGGCGGGGACGACTGAGGCCGGGCCGTGGAGCTGGTCATCGTCGGCCCGCCGGGGAGCGGCAAGAGCGCCGTCGGGCGGCGGCTCGCCCGGGCGCAGGGCGCACGCTACGTCGATATCGACGGGTCGATCGAGGCGGCCACGGGCATGACCATCGCCCGGGTCTTCGAGATCGAGGGGGAGGCCGGCTTCCGGGCCCGCGAAGCGGCCACGATCGCCGCCCTGGGCGCCCCGGACGAGAGCGCGCGCCTGAGCCAAGTGGTGTCCGCCGGGGGCGGCGCCGTCGTCGATCCCCGTAACCGCTGGCGACTCTTCGATGGTCGCCGGGTGGTGACGCTCGACGTCCCCGCCGAGACGCTTCGGGAGCGGCTGGCCCGCAGCCCCGTGGTCCGGCCACTCGTCGCCGGCCGTGAGCCCCTCTCGGCCGTGCGCGATCTGCTGGCCGCGCGTCGCCGCTTCTACGGCGCGGTCGAGTCGGTCGACGGCAGCGGGCGGATCGAGGACGTCGCC
>JBIOIE010000104.1:0-5909 GCA_044449605.1 Candidatus Limnocylindrales bacterium
ACGAGCTCCGTCGACACCCGCACCGAGGTGCTCATCCAGCGGGCCATGAGCCGGCTCATGCAGGGCCGCACGACCTTCGTCATCGCCCACCGCCTCTCGACCATCCGCAACGCCCACACGATCCTGGTCATGGACCAGGGCGCGATCGTCGAGCAGGGCACGCACGAGGACCTGCTGGCCCGACGCGGCTTCTACTTCGAGCTGTACGAGAGCCAGTTCTCCGAGGCGCTGGCCGAGGCCGTCTAACGTCTTGAAAGTCAGGAGGCCGGCGCCTCCGCGAGCCAGACCGCGATGTCACCGGGCGACGGGATGCGGCCATAGCTGACGACTTTGCCGTCGATCACCAGCCCCGGTGTGCTCATGATCCCGTAGGCGGTGATCTGGCCATAGTCGGTGACCTTGACGATCTCGGCTTCGACGCCCGCCAGCGTGACCGCCGCGCGGGCGTTCGCTTCGAGCCGTTTGCAGTTCTCACAGCCGGACCCCAGGACTTCGATCGTGCGCATGGCGCGTGCTCCTATCGGATGAGGAAGTTGAACAGGTAGCCGACGAAAAGGATGCCGATCGTCACGATCGTGGCGAAGAGGGCGATGAGCGGGGCCTTGATGACCCGCTTGAGGATGATGAATTCGGGCAGGCTGATGGCCGTGATGGCCATCATGAAGGCGAGGGTCGTGCCCAAGGCCATGCCCTTGCCGAGCAGGGCCTGGACGATCGGGATGGTGCCGGCGGCATTCGAATAGAGCGGGATGGCCAGGAGCACGACGAGCGGGACCGCGAGCGGGTTGCCCGGCCCGCCGATCGCGACGACCAGCTCGGTCGGCACGTAGCCGTGGATGACCGCCCCGATGCCGATGCCGATGACGATGTAGGGCAGGATCCGCCGGACCAGGTCCCTCGTGTAGGCCCAGGCGTCCCGGATCCGATCCTCCCAGCCCAGGCGGATCTCGATCGCCTGGTTGCTTGCGCCCTGGAGTGCCCAGACGTAGTCCTCGACGTAGCGCTCCATGTGGAGCTTCCCGATGAGCAGGCCGCCGGCGATAGCGACCGTGAGCCCGGCGGCCATGTAGACGAGGGCGATCCCCGGCCCGAAGAGCCCCCAGAGGAGGACGAGCGCGACCTCGTTGACCATCGGCGAGCTGATCAGGAAGGCGAACGTGACGCCGAGCGGAACACCGGCTTCGACGAAGCCGATGAACAGCGGCACGGCGGAACACGAGCAGAAGGGCGTCACGATGCCGAAGGACGCCGCCGCCATGGTCCCGGCGAACTCCCCCCGTCCGACCAGGGCGCCGCGGACCTTCTCGGGCGGGAAGAAGCCGCGGATCAGGGTCACGGCGGTCACGATGCCGAGGAGCAGGAGAAGTACCTTCGGAACGTCGAAGGCGAAGAACGCGACCGCCTCGCCGAGGTGCGTCCCCGGTTCGAGGCCGAGCAGCTCGAACGCGAACCAGGACGCGAGGGGGAACGCGGCGAACCAGGCCACGAGCCAGGCGACGACCGCCAGGCCGACGACGAGCCAGTAGATCGGACGCGGCCGCCGAAGCGCGAGCGTGGTCATCCGAGGAGCTCGCTGAGTGCCCGGGCGGCCGCCCGGCAAGCGGCCTCATCGCGCTCGTAGTAGACCCAGCGGGCGTCGACGCGGTGACGGCTGGCCCTGACGAGGCCGGCCGCGCGGAGCCGCGCGAGGTGGTTGGAGACGTTGTTCTGCCGCTCGCCCAGCGCCGCCGCCATCTCGCAGACGCAATGCGGACCGTCTGCGAGGATGCGCAGGATGCCTGCCCGCGTCCGGTCGTCGAGCAGCGCGGCCGCCGTGACGGCCTCGATGACATCGGGTCTGGGCAGGTCGAACCTGGGCTCGGGCAGGATCGGCAGTTCGCGCTGGACGGACATCTCAGCACGAACTGTGTCAGTACGCGCTGAGATATTCGAGGGCCGGGGGTCACCCCGCCATGAGCCATCCGGCCCCGAGGGGTCAGGGGATGAACAGGCTCTCGGCGAGCTTCAGGCTCTTGTTGCGGTCGAGGTCCACGCAACCGCCGAAACCATCGCCACCGACAGCGTCACGAGCAGCGTGGCGACCGCGGGGACGGACCTGGTGGACATGGCCGAAGCCTACCCCTGGCATGTGGAAGCGCCCGGGGCTCCGATCGCCTCATCGGGGCGCCATCCACCCGAACACGCCGGACCGATACCATGCGCGGGTGCAGCCCAGCTTCGCCGATCTCCAGCCCGCCCCGCCGGACAGCATCCTCGGCCTGGCCGAGCAGTTCAAGCTCGACCCGCGGAGCGGCAAGATCAACCTTGCCTCCGGCGTCTACGTCGACGAGACCGGCACGACGGCCGTGCTCGAGGTCGTCAGCGACGCCGAGTGGCGGGTCCTCGAGCGCCAGACCTCGAAGCTCTACAAGCCCATCGCCGGCGATCCGGCCTACACCGGGGCCGTCCGCGAGCTCGTCTTCGGGTCCGACCACGAGCCGCTCGCGGCCGGACGCGTGGAGACGCTCCACACGCCCGGCGGGACGGGCGCGCTGCGGGTCGCCGCGGACCTCGTCCGGCGCCTCCACCCCGCGACGACCGTCTGGTTGAGCGACCCGACGTGGCCGAACCATCCCCAGATCTTCGAGGCCGCCGGGTTGCCGACGCGGACCTACCCCTACCTCGACGCGACTGCGGCGGGCCTCGACCTGGAGGGCATGCTCGGGGCCCTGGCCGGAGCCGCGCCGGGTGACGTCGTCGTCCTCCACGGCTGCTGCCACAACCCTTCGGGCGTCGACCCGGCGCCGGGGCAGTGGGCGGCGATCGCCGCCCTCATCGCGGAGCGCGGCCTCTGGCCGCTGCTCGACTTCGCCTACCAGGGTCTCGGGGACGGGCTGCGCGAGGACGCCGCCGGCCTGCTGGCCGTCGCCGCCGGGACAGGGAACGTCCTCGTGGCCTCGAGCCTCTCCAAGAACTTCTCCCTCTACAACGAGCGTGTCGGGGCGCTCTCGATCCAGGCCGCCAGCCCGGCCGAGGCGAGCGTGTTGCTCAGCCACGCCAAGGCCGTCGTGCGCAGCAACTACTCGAATCCGCCCGCCCACGGCGGGGAGATCGTGGCCACGATCCTGCTGGACCCCGTCCTGCGGGCGCGCTGGGAGGCCGAGGTGAGCGCGATGCGCGAGCGGATCACCGCCAACCGGCACCGCTTCGTCGCCGCCCTCGACGCGGCGGCGCTGCTCCGCCAGCGGGGCATGTTCTCGCTCCTGGGCATGACCGCCGAGCAGGTCGCGCGGCTGCAGCGCGAGTTCGCGGTCTACGTCGTCGGGCGCGGCCGGGTCAACGTCGCCGGCCTGACCGACGCGAACATCGGTCCGGCCAGCGCCGCGATCGCGGCGGTCCTCGCCGGTTGAGTCGGTAGGTCGCCATGGCGGACGAGGCCTTCGGGCTCGGGAGGATCGGGCAGCTCCATGTCGCCGTGACCGACGTGGAACGGGCCACGGCCTTCTACCGCGAGCAGCTCGGGCTGCACTTCCTGTTCGCGTATCCAGGCATGGCCTTCTTCGATGCCGGCGGCGTGCGCCTCTTCCTGACCCGGCCCGAGGGCGTCGAGGACCGGGGCACCTCCACCATCTACTTCAGTGTGCCCGACATCGAGGCGGCCGTAGCCGCTCTCGAAGCGCGCGGGGCGGTCTTCACCGACCGGCCCCACGTCATCTTTCGGGAAGCCACGTACGACCTCTGGATGTGTTTCTTCAAGGATCCCGACGGCAACGTCCTGGGGCTCATGAGCGAGGTCCCGAAGGCATGACCCCCAGGCATGTCTCGGCGAGACCGACGGTCGTCTTCATCCACGGCGCCTGGGTGACGCCGCGCTGCTGGGATCCCTTCAAGGGCTTCTTCGAGGCCCGCGGCTACAAGACCCTGGCACCGGCCTGGCCGGGCAAGGACCGGACCGTGGCCGAGATCCGGCAGGACCCCTCGCCGCTGGCCGGCCTCGGCATCGCCGAGATCGTCGAGCACTACGCAGGCATCATCCGCGGCCTGCCCGAGCCGCCCTTCCTGGTCGGTCACTCGTTCGGCGGGCTGGTCACCCAGATCCTCCTCGACCGCGGGCTGGGCCGGGCCGCGGTGGCCATCGACCCGGCGCCGCCGAAGGGCGTCTTCGCCTATGAACCGACCTCCTTCCTGGCCCTCGGCTCGGTCCTTCTCACCTGGCGCGGCTGGCAACACGTCGTGCGCTGGTCCTTCGCACGCTTCCGCTACGCGTTCGTGCACAGCCTGCCGCCCGAGCAACAGCGCGCCGCCTACGACACCCACGTGACCCCCGAGACCGGGCGCGTCTTCTTCGAGGCCGCGCTGGCCGACCTGCTGCGCCACGGCCCGACCCGGGTCGACTTCGGCAACGCCAGGCGGGCGCCGCTGCTGATCATCGCCGGGGCGGACGACCGCATCGTTCCGGCCCGCGTCGTCCGGCGGAACCACCGCAAGTACCGCGCCGCGGGGACCGTGACCGACTTCCGCGAGTTCCCAGGGCGGACGCATTGGATCATCGCCCAGGACGGCTGGGAGGAGGTCGCCGGCTTCGCCGCCGGGTGGCTGGAGGCGCATGCCCCGGGGCCCGAGGCCCCGCCGGCGAACGCCGCGCGGCCCGCCTGAGAACGGGGGATCGGATGGACGTCGGGATCATCGTGCCCCAGGGCTGGACGGGCGAGTACGACGGCTGGGACGCCGCGCAGGCCTGGGCTCGCACGGTCGAGGTCGCCAGCCAGGCCGAGCGCCTCGGCTTCGAGTCGATCTGGGTCTTCGACCACTTCCAGACCGTGCCCACGCCGACGGACGAGCTGACCTTCGAGTCCTTCACCACGCTCGCCGCGCTGGCGGCCCTGACCGCCCGCGTCCGCCTCGGACACGTGGTCATCTGCAGCGGCTTCCGCAACCCGGCCCTGACCGCCAAGATGATGGGCACCCTCGACGTCATCAGCGGCGGGCGGATGGAACTGGGCATCGGCGCCGGCTGGAAGGACGACGAGTGGCTGGCCTACGGCTACGGCTTCCCCGACACGAAGACGCGGCTGGCCATGCTGGGCGACCACCTCGAGGTCATCACCCGGATGCTCGGCCCGGGGCATGCCACCTACACGGGCAAGCACGCGTCCGTGAACGACGCCATCAACGTGCCCCGCGGCCTCCACCAACCGCGGGTGCCGATCATCGTCGGGGGCAACGGCCCGAACGTGACCTGGCGCCTGGCCGCGCGCCATGCCGACGAGCTGAACCTCGACTGGCTCAGCCCCGAGCAGGTGCGGGCTGCTTTGCCGGTCATCCGCTCGCGCTGCGAGGAGATCGGCCGGGATCCGGCCTCGCTGCGCGTGTCGGTCAACATCGGCCGGCCCACCTTCTCACTGTCCGGTGCGGTCCGCGTGGAGTTGCTGGCCGCCTACCGGGAACTGGGCATCGCCCGGGCCATGGGCCTCATCAAGGAGACGACGACCGGCGACGAGGCCCTCGAGGCGCTGGCCGCCGATGCCCGCGCCGCCGGAGTGTCGCTGGCCAGCTGACCGGCTGAGCGGCTGGTCGCAGGCGATCGGGCGTATCGTTGTCGCGTGCTGTCCCCGGCCAAGACCTTCACCTGCGCCCACCATCCCGCCCAGCTGGCGGCGCCGCTGGCCGCTGCCTGCCAGGAGTGCGGCAGCCGGGTCAACCTGCGCATGTGCGCCGAGTGCGGCCACGTCGGCTGCTGCGAATCCCAGGCCGGCCATGCCCGGGCCCACGCTCTCGGCGAGCACCACCCGGTCATCTACTCGGTGCCCCTCGGCCGCGGCTTCGCCTGGTGCTACGCCGAGGACCGCTACCTCTAGTGCCTCCGGCCGTCCCCGGGGCAACGGCTAGATCGCGCGGCGGCGGAAGCTGACGATGGCCAGGCCCAGGAC
>JBIOIE010000105.1:0-5856 GCA_044449605.1 Candidatus Limnocylindrales bacterium
CAGCTTCGGCCGCCTGTGGGCCATCCGGGGCATGGACCTCGAGCTGCGCGCGGGCGAGGTCTTCGGCCTGCTCGGGCCGAACGGGGCCGGCAAGACGACCACCGTCCGGCTGCTGACCGCCCTCATCGCGCCGACCGAGGGACGCGCCTGGGTGGCGGGCTTCGACGTCCCTGCGCAGGCTCACGAGGTGCGCAAGCGGATCGGCATCCTGACCGAGGCGCCCGGGCTCTACGAGCGCCTGACGGCCCTCCAGAACCTCGAGTTCTTCGCCCGGCTCCACGGCCTCGATGCCACCACCCGCGCCGAGCGCAGTGAGCGCTTCCTGCGCCTCTTCGACCTGTGGGAGCGCCGCAACGAGACCGCGGCCACGTTCAGCAAGGGCATGAAACAGAAGCTCGCCATCGCCCGGGCCCTGCTCCACGAGCCCAGCGTGGTCTTCCTCGACGAGCCCACGGCCGCGCTCGATCCGGAGGCCGCCTTCATCGTCCGCGAGGCCATCGAGTCCCTGCGCGGCGCGGGCCGGACGATCGTGCTCTGCACCCACAACCTCGACGAGGCCGCCCGCCTCTGCGATCGCATCGGCTTCGTGCGTGGCGCCCTCCTGCGCGTCGACTCACCCAAGCGTCTGCGCGACGGCGACCACGGCCCGACGGTCCGGTTCGAGCTGCTCGAGTCGCCCACCGAAGCCCAGTTGACCGCCCTGCGCGCCGCGCCCGGTGTCGTCACGGTCGGCGGCGACAGCGCGCCCAACGTCGTGCTCGTCGAGTTGGGCGATCTGCGCCGCGATACGCCGGCCGCCGTGCGCGCCCTCGTCGATGGCGGGGCCGGGGTCCTCGGCGTGGCCGAGGAGGCCCGCAGCCTCGAGGCCGTCTACTTCGAGGTCATGGGCGCGAATCCGCAGCTCGAGGGCACGGCCGCCTGATGCGCTACCAGGTCATCGCCACGATCGTGCGCCGGGAGGCCCTCGAGATCGTCCGCAACCGCCTGCTGGTCTTCTCGATCGTGCTGCCCCCGGTCCTGTTCGTGGCCCTGCCCCTGATCCTGGGCACCTTCACCAGCGAGTCGACGAAGCCCACCAGCGCGGCGCTCGTGACCCAGATCCTGGCCAGCCGGCCGGACTGGGCCGACCTCACCAGGGACCAGCTCGTGGCCGCCTTCGTCATGCAGCAATTCCTGGCCTTCTTCCTCATCCTGCCCGCCTACGTGCCGCTCTCGATCGCCACCTTCTCGATCGTCGGCGAGAAGCAGAGCCGGAGCCTGGAGGCCGTCCTGGCCACGCCCATCAGCACCGGCGAGCTGCTGACCGGCAAGTCGATCGCCGCAGTGGTGCCCGGGATCGTCACCTCGTGGCTGGCCTACTGCGCCCTGCTCTTGTTGTCGGCGGTCATCCTCGGGCCACAGCTCGCCCGCGTCCTTGCCGACCCGTCCTGGCTGGCCGGGGTCTTCCTGCTCGGGCCCGTCATCGGGCTCCTCTCGTGCGAGGCCGGCATCATCGTCAGCAGCCGGGTCAACGACGCCCGCGTCGCTCAGCAGGTCGGCGGCGTGGTCATCCTGCCCATCGTCGCCATCGTCCTGATCCAGGCCATCAGCGGCTACCTCTTCGGCCCGCGCGAGTACCTCATCGCCACGGTCCTGCTCGCGGTGGTCGCTGCGGGCGGGCTCTGGCTGGCCGTGCGCCTCTTCGCCCGCGAGACGATCCTCACCCGCTGGCGCTAGGTGGCGAACCCGAGCTTGTTGCGGCGGGCCACCGAAGGTTCGGTGGTCCGCCGAGCCCTGGTCACGTGCCTCGCGGTCGGGGTGATCCTGACCCTCATCAACCACGGCCCGGACCTGCTCGGGGCGGGCATCCCGGCCGACCGCTGGTGGCAGGTCGCCCTGACCTTCGTCGTGCCCTTCCTCGTCTCGATGGCCGCCAGCGTGGCCGCACTGCGAGGCCACCACGCGGCCGACGAGGTGGAACGGGAGGCGGCGGAAGCGCGCTTCCGGGCAGCCCTCCAGTTCCCCGACCAGAACCCCAACCCCGTGCTGCGCGTCGAGGACGCCGGGCGGTTGGCCTACGCCAATGCGGCCAGCCGGCCGATCGTCCGGGCCTGGGGCATCGAGGTCGGCGACCAGGTCCCCGCGGCCACGATGGCCGGATTGCGCCGCATCTGCGCCGGGGCGCCTGGGCAGACGATCGAGGTCGGGACGGAGCGCCGAACGTTTGCGCTCAGCGCCGTCGAGGCGCCGGGGCTGGGCTTCATCAACGTCTACGGCACGGACGTCACCGCCGCCAAGGTCCTCGACAAGTTCCCCTCGCTGAACCCGAACCCGGTCATCCGCACGACCGAGCAGGGCCGCCTCCTCTATGCCAACGCCGCCAGCGGTCCGGTCGCCCGGGCGTACGGCCTGGAGGTCGGCGAGCAGGTCCCCGGCGAGCTGTTCGAGCGGATCGTCGTCGCCGCCGACAGCGGCGAGCGCAGGGCGATCGAGGTCAAAGCCGAGCACCAGACGTTTGCGCTACTGCCCGTCCGCTTCCGCGAGTTGGGTTTCATCAACACGTACGGCACGGACATCACCGCCACGAAGCTCGTAGCCCGCTTCCCCGACGAGAATCCCAATCCGGTTCTGCGCAACACGCCGGACGGAACACTTACTTACGCCAACGTGGCGAGCGGACCCATCCTCGACGGTCTGGGGCTGCGGATCGGCGATCCCCTTCCGGGCCCCCTCCATACCGAGATCATGGCCCTCGCCCGGGATGGCAAGGGCGGGATGGTCGAAGTCGCCGCCTCGGGGCGCACCTTCGCGGTCCTGCCGGTCTGGGTGCCCGAGTTCGGCTTCGTCAACCTCTATGGCACCGACATCACGGCCGTCCGCCAGCTCGAGAACGCCCACCGCGAGAACGAGCGCCTGCTCCTGAACATCCTGCCCGAGGCCATCGCGGCGCGGCTGAAGGCGGGCGAGACCGTCATCGCCGACCGTTTCGACGACGTCAGCCTGCTCGTCGCCGACATCGTCGGCTTCACCGAGCTGTCAGGACGGATGTCGCCGGCCGAAGTGGTCGATTTCCTCAACGAGCTGTACCGCCTCTGCGACGACCTGACCGAGCGCCACGGCCTCGAGAAGATCAAGACCATCGGGGACGCCTACATGGTCGTCGGCGGGCTCGATGGCGTCGGCGGTGGCGGGGTTCGTGGCGGTGACGGCGCCGACCACCTGCGCCGGGTGGCCGAGATGGCCCTCGACCTGCGCGACGCCCTGGCCGCAGCGGCCATCAGCAGCCGGCCGGGGCTGCGGCTGCGGATCGGCCTGAGCACCGGGCCCGCGGTCGCGGGCGTGATCGGCACCAAGAAGTTCATCTACGACGTCTGGGGCGACACGGTCAACACAGCCTGGCGGATGGAGTCGCACGGTGAGCCGGGCATGATCCACGTGACGGAGGAGGTCTTCGAGCGGCTGCGGTCCGATTACCGTTTCGATGCCCGCGGCGTCATCGACATCAAGGGCAAGGGCCTCATGCCGACGTACTTCCTGGTCGGCCGCGCGGCGCAGTAGGGCCGGAGCCGGGTCCGGGCCCTGGGGCGGACCGGGGCCCTGACCGGGCGGGCATCGGCCGGGCGGGCAGCGGCCGGGCGGGCAGCGGCCGGGCGGCCGTTCTGCCAGGACCCTTGCCGGGGGCCGGACTTTCCTCACAGGCACATAACCGACACGCTTGCGTCGGATCGCGCACGTTTCGTTCCTGACAGGCAAGAAACGCGCAGATCAGCACCCCACGTGCAGGTTCTATGCCCACGAGGCACGAAAGGTGCACGGGAGAGGACCTCCTTGCACGTTACGTGCGCCACAGGAAAGTCCAGGACTCGTCCGACCTCCGCCCAGGCCCCCAAAGGGTTTTGCGCGACCGAGGCACAGAAATCCACGCATCTCGGCCGCGCCGGGTATCCTCGCGGACTCGCTCGCTCCAGGGAGAGGGACGGTGGATCAGATGAGCCAGGCTGTCGCCGCGGATCGCGTCCTCGACTGCACCGGCCTCCTCTGTCCGATGCCCATCGTCAAGCTCTCGAAGACGATCAAGGAGATGGCCGCGGGGCAGGTCCTGCTCATGGAGGCCACCGACCCTGGCTCCATCCCCGATGTCGCGGCCTGGTCGGAGAACACCGGCCACCCCATCGTCGGGCAGAGCCAGGAAGGTCGGATCCTGCGCTTCTGGATCCAGAAGGCCTGGTCGCTGTCATGACCGCCGTCGCACCGTCGGAGCTCGATCTCGATGCCCTCATCCGCGCGCGCGTCGACGCCATCGTCGATGCCCGGGTAAAGGAGGCGCTGGCGGCCCAGGCCGCCGAGCGGCGCTCGAAGCGCAAGAAGCTGGCCATCATCGCCACCAAGGGCACGCTCGACTGGGCCTACCCGCCGCTCATCCTGGCCACCTCGGCCGCCAGCCTGGGCTGGGAGGCCGGCGTCTTCTTCACCTTCTACGGTCTGGACATCCTGAAGAAGGAGCGCAACCTCCAGATCGGCACCACCGGCAACCCGGCCATGCCGATGCCGGTCCCGATGCCCCAGATCCTGACCGCCCTGCCGGGCATGACGCCCATGGCCACGACGCTGATGAAGCGCCAGTTCAAGGACCACGGGGTGGCCTCGGTCGACGAGCTGATCGAGGTGGCCCTGGAGCTGGGCGTCAAGCTCAGCCCCTGCGGCATGACCATGGACGTTTTCGGCTTCAAGGCCGAGGAGTTCATCGAGGGCATCGAGCCGGTCTGCGGCGCCACCCATTTCCTGAACTGGGCCGCGGACGCCGATATCTCGCTCTTCGTCTAGGGCCCCGGCGGTGGGGCCAGCGAGTAGTTGCGCGCCAGCTCGCTGGCCCAGCGCCGCCCGAGATCGGGCGCGCTGTCGGCTACCCAGCGGCTGAACGGGATCCGACCGAGGGCGGGCGCGGGCGAGGTCAACTGGCCCTCGGTCAGCTGGCGCAGCTCGTCGCGAGTGAGGACGACGTCTCTGACGATGGCGCCGATGACGCGCGCCGCCACGACGACGGCCCAGATCGGCATGGGCACGATCAGCGCGTGGCTGCGCACGGCCCGGCGCACGAGCTGGACCATCTCCTGGTAGGGCATCGTCTCGGGCCCGGCCGCGTCGACGGTGAGGCCGGCCGGACCATCTGCCGCCTCCAGGCAGATGCTGCTCACGTCGTCGACATGGACCGGCTGGATCGGATAGCGGCCGCGGCCGGGGATCCCGTTCACGGGCAGGCGACGCAGCGCCCAGGCCAGATTGTTGATGAGGCTGTCGTCGGGCCCGAACACGACGGTCGGGCGGACGATCGACCACTCCAGCCCAGACGCCTTGAGCCGCCGCTCCATCTCGCCCTTGGCTCGCACATAGGGCGTGTCGCCGTTCGGGTCGGCCCGGACGACGCTGACCTGGACGAGCCGGCGGACGCCGGCCTCCTTGGCGACCGCGAAGAGGGTGGCCGACTGCTCCACGGCCCGCTCGAAGGTGGCGGCGCCGCGCGGGAAGCGTATCCAGTACGTGTTGTAGAGGGTGTCGACGCCGGCCAGCGCCTCGGCCAGGCGGTCGGGGGCCGAGAAGTCGAGCGGATGGATGGCCAGGCGCGGGGCGATCGGGTCGGTCAGGTCGACCCGGCGGGCGAGCGTGACGACCTCGCGCCCGGCGTCGAGCAGCTGGCTGGCGATCACCCGGCCGGTGAACCCGAACGGGCCGGTCACCGCATCGCGGCGAGTGCTCATCTGCGCCTCCGAGGAAACGTGCTAACTATCGGTAGCAGTATAGCACTCCGCTGGACCATCGCCCACGCCTGGGACCCGACTTGCGCGTGGCGCACGTAACCGACGGGAAGGGGCAGGTCCG